>JAGQTK010000137.1 GCA_020439065.1 Microthrixaceae bacterium | reverse complement strand
CTTCGTGGTGGCTGAACTCGACCGAGATGCCGAGGTCTTCCAGCATCCGCACGGAGCGGCGCCGGAAGTCGTGCGCCGTGCCGCCGGGCACGTTGTCGAAATACCCCGCCGAGTCGACCGGCTGTGGGCCCTCGCCCTCAAAGCTCGACGACTTCAGCAGGTAGAACTCGATCTCGGGATGCGCGTAGAACGTGAATCCGCGATCCGCAGCCTTCGCGAGGGCTCGCTTGAGCACGTTGCGCGGATCGGCGATGGCGGGCTGCCCATCGGGCGTCGTGATGTCGCAGAACATGCGCGCGGTCGGATCGATCTCGCCGCGCCACGGCAGGATCTGGAACGTGGTCGGATCCGGGTGGGCAAGCAGATCCGACTCGAACGAGCGACTCAGCCCCTCGATCGCCGAGCCGTCGAAGCCGATCCCCTCGGCAAACGCGCCCTCGACCTCAGCCGGGGCAATCGCCACCGACTTGAGCGTGCCGATCACATCGGTGAACCACAGGCGGACAAACTTTGCGCCGCGTTCCTCGATCGTTCGCAAGACAAAGTCGCGCTGCTTGTCCATGGGGTCCTTCCCTAGCGGTCTTCGCGAGCCTCTTCTTCGGCCCATGCGCGGCTGCGCTCGCGCAGCAGCTCCGGTGCCTTCATCGCTTCTTCGCGGGTTTCAAAGGGGCCGGCGCGGTCGATCGCGGGCGACTCGAAGCCCTGCTCCACCTCGCCGGTGACGAGGTTGTACCAAAATTTCGTGCTCGCGTTCGACATGATCTGCGCCTCCAAATGCTGTTGCATCCGATCCTAGTGGGGGGCGCCAGTAGTGTGGTGGCATGGCGAAGCATCAGGCCGTCGGCGTCGATATCGGCGGCACCGGCATCAAAGCTGCACTGGTCGATGTTGCGCACGGCGCCCTCATCGGCGACCGCGTTCGGGTCGCCACCCCGCAGGGCGCGAAGCCCGAGGATGTGCTCGGCGCCGTGCGCGAAGTGCTCGACACCCTCGAGATCACCGATCAGCGCATCTCGCTCGGTGTCGCCTTCCCGGCGATCGTGAAGCACGGTCGGACGATGTCGGCGTCGAACGTCTCCGATGACTGGATCGGCTTCGAGGCCGAGCGATTCTTCGAGGACGGCCTCGGGCGGGACATCGCGTTCACCAACGATGCGGATGCCGCGGGCATCGCCGAGGCTCGCTACGGTGCCGCCCGCGGCAAAGACGGCCTGGTCATCCTCACCACCCTCGGGACGGGCATCGGCTCGGCGTTCCTCTACGACGGGGCTCTCATCCCGAACACCGAGCTTGGACACCTGCGACACGACGGGGAATCGATCGAGCGCTGGGCGGCGTACTCGGCGAAAGAACGTGACAATCTCGATTGGGATGCCTGGGCACAGCGTCTGCAGGAGTTCTACTCGCACATCGAATTTCTGTTCAGCCCCGACCTGATCGTGGTCGGTGGCGGCGTCTCGAAGCACGCACACGCGTTCTTGCCCCTGCTGCGGCTGCGCACGCCCATCGTCCCCGCGGTCCACCGCAATGCGGCCGGCATCATCGGGGCGGCGAGCCTCTCGCACGGTTGACGCAGTCCCGCAGCGCGCGGCCGGACACGGGATTTCTGCTAGCCTGATCAGCACTTTGTCATCTCGAGGGCAGCCACGAGCAAGCAGATCGGATTCGAAGACACATGCAGCGCAGCACTTCTCGTTCCCTTTCCTCCCTCGGCGCGATCAGCGCCGCGTTCCTTCTCCTGGTCGGGTGTGCCGCGTCGCCGGCCGCCCCATCGCCTTCGGGTGACGCAAACGCATCGTCCGCACCGAAGGCCGGTGCCACACCCGAGTCCGTCGAGGCGAGCACGCCGGCCGGTGCGCAGGGCACCGCGGTGCTGACCTTCGCCGACACCACGTACTCGGCGACGCTGCAGTTCTGCTCGCTCTACGAGAGCGGTGACGCGCTGTTTCATGGAAGCGCCTACGACGGCGACGGGAATGAGGTCGGCTACCTCGAGGGTGACTTCGTCGAGCTCACCGACATCCCGAACGGTGAAGCCCGCATCGACTTCGGTGCGACATCGAAGCTGCAGAGCACCGACGAGTTCGTTGCGATCGGGAGCCCGGGTGGCGCGATCGCGATCGCAGATTTCAGTGCGACCGAGCTGATCGTCGCCGGTTCCGCGTGGCAAGCAGACGGTACGCAGTTGCCCCCCGCAACGCTGGTGGTGAGCTGTCCCTAGAGACCCCATGCACTGAACGGCTCGCCATTGCGCCAGGCCGCCCGTGACCCTACTTTTGTGTCATGGGTACCGTCACCGTGCTCGCCCTCGTTGATCTGGTGATGTTGCTGATCACTGCGGGCTTTGGCTACGCATCGCTGCGCAGCTGGATCCGCCACCGCGGGTTCCCCGCCATGAAGGCCGTCGTCCATGTGACGTTGCAGCTGTCAGGCATCCTGGCCTGGGGCTCCTTCACACTCACCGGCAGCCTGCTCCTTGCATGGTCGTCGTTCGCGGTGCTGACGATCGGCCAGGTGTTCGGCGATCTCCTGATGTTCGCTTCGTATCGTTCGAGGTATCCCGGCACTGGGAAGGCGAAGTACCTCGCGGTGGGTGGCGACGTCTTGAGTTTCCGCCGTCGGGCGCCGGGATTTCATGCGCTGTGTGGTGCTCTCGCATGGTTCGGGATGCTCGCGATCTGCGTCTACGCAAGCGTCGTGCACTGAGGCGTGGGGCATGGGCCATGGCGCCGTGCCCCTCCGTGTGGCGCCTCTCCCGAGCGCCACCACACCCTCGCACCGCGCACGCCACACGCGCTAGTTTGTGGGCATGTTCAGCGGCTCACTCATGATCTACATCTCATTCGCGATCTGGGCACTGACGATCATCGTCTGCGCACTCGTCCTGTACCTGGTCGTCCGCTTGGCAGTCACCGCAGCGTTGAAGTCGCACACCCGATGGATGCGCAGCGGACAGCCCTGACGACTTCCCGCTGACGTGCTTGGGGCCTCCGCGTCGAGCGGGCGGATAGGCGTCATCTTCGGGAAACAGCGTTGGGCATCTCAGTACAGTGGAGCGGCATCGACGTCGCTGTGAGCGACGGCGCTCGCGAGAGCGTAAGCCTTGCTAACGGAGACGTAAATGCCCAAATCTGCACTGTCCACGACCGGCGTCCTGGCCCTCGCTCTCGCGTTGGGGCTTGGTGGCGGTGTTGGAGGTGCGTTCGCCACAACCGCTCTCGTCAACGCCAACGCGCAGGAAATGCCAGCTGGGCAAGACCGTCCCGCCGGCTCGATCGGGCCGCGCGGGGAAGACGGGACCAATGGCACGGACGGGCAAGACGGGACTGATGGGGCCGATGGGCGCCCCGGGGCGCCCGGCCCGAGAGGGGCGGCAGGGAGCACCGGAGCAACTGGGCCCGCTGGCGCAGTCGGCCAACGTGGGCCTTCCGGCGCCGAGGGGTTGCCCGGTCCTACTGGGCCGATCGGACCGGCAGGAGCGACCGGCGCCCAGGGCGATCCTGGCGCCCCAGGTCCGGTTGGGCCACAAGGCCCGGTGGGCGCACAGGGCCCCGTGGGCCCGCAGGGCGCCCAGGGCCCGGCTGGTGCACGGGGCCCGGCTGGTGCACGGGGCCCGGCTGGTGCACGGGGCCCGGCTGGCGTGGACGCGGAGTCCCGATACACCGTACTCACGGCGCAGCCGACGTTCATGCACGGCACCAACACGGTGCGGTTCACAGACATCAACTCGGGGGCACAGCCGGCCGCGACCGTTACAGAGGGCGTCATCACTCTGCCGGAGGGCGGCACCTATCGGGTCAGCTACCTTGCCGCCCCAGAAGTCGCGAGCACGGCGACCATTTCGATCGGGAGCACGGCATCGGCCACCTACGCAGTGCGGCACAACAACAACGAGGTCGCGGGATCCGTCGTACAACGCCCCATTTTCGACGTGAACGTGGCCCTCGTCCTCACCCTTCGCACCGTGATCCAGGGGGGTTCCTACTCGTCGACGAACTACATCGCAGGCGCACCGGGCGACACAATCCAGTTCGTCTACGAGTCCGACTTCACCGCGCCCGAGCGTAAGACGAACGTCACACTCATCATCGAGAAGGTCGACTGACGCCGAGGAGCCCGCGCGCAACGGTGGCGCGGCACGCTCGCCCTGCGGCGCCCAGTGCGCTGAAACTCTCGTCGCGGGCCACGGGCGCTCCGTCGGTCGGCCCGACGAACAAGAGGGCGAATGTCGGCAGCCAAGGTAATGGCGCTGGTCGCAGGGTTGCCCGCCGGGCCTGCATCTAGCCCCTTCCGCGCGTAGTGCTACCCGGTTATGCTCACTCTCCACGAGCTCGCGCGAGCTCACGTGCGCGGGCATGGCGCTCGCGATTCGGTGCCCACCAGGGCACCGAGGTGGCGTCCCCTCCACTGTCGCCACACACTCGAGGGGACGCCCCCGCACTCGTTGCCGACGTGAAAGGGGGCATCATGCCGTTCAACCCCAACCACTTCCAGCTGCATCGCGTCAACGACACGCAATGGCTCATCCATCACACTGACTACCCACCCACAGACCCGCAACACGCCGTCGCGTTCGTCGAGCAAATCGAGGGCGACCTCACCACGGTCGTCTGGTTACGCGGCACCCCGCTGCCCACCCAGTACCCGTCACCAGACGCGGTACTCGCGGATCTGCGCGTCTTCAGCAACCAGGAAAGCCGATCCACCCGCCCAATCAACATCCCGCACTTCCCACCCGCTGCCCCCTCTGGACAGGAACCCCAGCACGGCAAGTAGCACCCTCCGGGAGCCCCGTCAACGGGGGTACGTGAACTCGCTACAGGGGTCAGCCTTGACGGCGTCACGGCACTCAAGATTGGAGACTGACATGTCGGATCGGCGAGCAATGCCCGACAAAGATAGCGAGTTCCCGGATGAGGACATCGACCCGGACATGCATCCGGAGCGTTCCCACCCGGTGACGCCTGAAGCGGACGACGAAGAGGACGACGAAGTCGATCGCCCATAGTCGCCAGCAACGAATGCGCCCCTCCCGCGCCGACGGCCGGGAGGGGCGCAGGGGTTCTGCGAGCGCAGCTGGGGCGTGCCAGCGCGTCCGAAACGTCGGACACACAGACAATTGTGGGAGGACGCTGACGAGCGCAAGCGGGACGCGGTGGATTCTGTTTTGGGCGCCCGCGCGGATTCTGCGGACTTTCTGCGGACCAGCACCGCTCAGATTTCAGAGAATCCCTGATCAGCATACGTTTGGTGAGCGGGTTGGCCTATACGCCGGGTTCTGTTCCCGTGGCCCCGTGTGGGACCACGTTCGATGGCCATC
>JAGQTK010000136.1 GCA_020439065.1 Microthrixaceae bacterium | reverse complement strand
GGCATCGCCGGCTATGCCCGCTCCGGCGCCGCCTCGGGTGCATCCATCTCGGGTTCATCCATCTCGGGCTCGTCCACCTCGGGTTCGCCCGCCTCTGGTTCCTCCCGCTCGCCCTCCTCGCGCGCGCCCGGCGTCGGCCGAGGCGTCGTGCGCGCGGCCGCGATGCCGAGCCCGGCGAGCGAGGCGACGATGAGCGCCCCGAACGACACCCACAGCGCTGCCCGGAACCCGTCCGGCGCGCCCTCCTGCGCACCGATGATCGCGAACAGCACGCTGATGCCGATCACGTAGCCGATCTGGCGGGCCATCGTCATCATCGCCGCGCCGGTCGAGCTCTGCGCCGGCGGCAGCTCCTGCGCGGCCGACGCCATCAGGTTCGGTGAGGCGAGCCCCACCCCCATGCCGCTGACGACGGTGGCGGGGAAAAAGCCCGTCCAGTAGTTGGCCTCGAGGCCGAAGTTGATGGCGATGTACGCGGTCGCTGCGGCAACCACGAGCGCGCCGATCGTGGCGAGGCGGGCCGGCGCCACACCGCGCAGGAACCGCGAGGTGAGCGCGACCGTGATCGGCACCATGGCCGGGCCCGGCGCGACGGCGAGCCCCGTGCGCCATGCCGGCCAGTCCCAGACCTGCTGCATCCACAGCACATAGATGAGCGTGTTCGCCGAGAAGCCGATGTTGAACACCAGCATTCCCGAGTTTGCCCACATGAACGAGCGGATACGCAGGAGTGCGGGATTGATCACCGGCGCGAGGTGGCGCCGCGAGCGCCAGACGAACAGGAGTGCGGTCAGCCCGGAGGCGGCGAGCGCGCCGATGGTGGCGGGGTTCTCCCAGCCCCACTCGGGGCTCTGCACAAGACCGAGCGCGAAGAGGCCGACCGCGAGTGCGAGCAGGAGTGCACCGAGCAGATCGGGCGCTTTCGCGTCGAGGTCGCGCTCGCTGTCGCGGACGTGGCGGATCGCGAACCACAGCAGCACCGCGCCGATGGGCAGGTTGATCAGGAACACCCACTGCCAGGCGATCTGCGCGAGGAAGCCGCCGACCGTGGGGCCCATCGCCGCCGCGGCCGCGCCGGTCGCCGACCACATGCGCACGCCGCCCACACGCTTGTGCGGCGGCAATGCGGCCAGCAGAATGCTCAGCCCGGTGGGCGTCATCGCCGACGCGCCCGCGGCCTGCAGCGCACGCGCGATCACGAGCGCCCACACGTCCCAGGCCAGCGCGCATGCCGCGCTCGCGATCACGAACAGCGCGAGGCCCCACACGAACATCGTCCTCCGGCCGTAGCGATCGGCCAGACGCCCGAGGGGCACGAGCAGCGCGGCGTAGATCACGGCATAGATGTTCAGGATCCAGCTGAGATCGCCGAAGGTGGGCCCGCCCGCCGCGCCGACGCCGAAGCTGGCCGCGATCTGGTCGAACGCGACGTTGACGACGAACAGGTCGAGACCCGCCATGAACGAGGCACCGACCGCGACGAAGACGATGATGCCCGCGCGGCTCGGGTGCACGGGGTTCGCGCTCACGATGCGGCCCCCTCCGCGGCCGGCGCCGCGGCGGGGCCGGGGGTCACCGGGGCATCGGTGGCCTGCGCCGGGCCGGGCGAGGCGGGGGATCCACCGGGCGCCGCGGCCCCGGCGCCGCGTTTGCTCGAGGCCATGCCGAAACCGGCCAGCACTGCCAGCGCGAGCACGCCGACCGACACCCACAGGGCCAGCAGGAAGGACTCGGCCGCGGCGGGGCCCTGCGCGTTGCCGATGATCGCGAACAGCACGCTGATGCCGATCACGAACCCGATCTGCCGGGCCATGGTGATCACCCCGCTGCCCGTCGAGGCCTGTGCCGGTGGCAGGTCGTGGGCGGCACCGGCCATCAGGTTCGGCAGCGCGAAGCCCACGCCGATCCCGCCGATGATCCAACCGGGGAAGAAGCCGAGCCAATAGTTCGCCTCGGCACCGATGCACACGGCGATGTAGACCGCCCCGAGCGCGAACAGCGCCGCACCCAGCGACGACAGCCGCGCGGGCGTGGCCGCGGGCAGGAAGCGCGCCGTGAAGGCGACGGTGAGGGGCACCATGGCCGGCCCCGGCGCGATGGCGAGCCCGGTGAGCCAGGCCGGCCAGGCCCAGATCTGCTGCATCCACAGCACGACGACGAGCATGTTGGAGGCGAACGCGACGTTGAAGATGATCATGGCGATGTTGGCCCACAGGAAGGTGCGCACGCGCAGCAGAGCCGGGTCGATCACGGGCGCGACATGGCGACGCGAGCGCCACGCGAACACGAGTGTCAGCACGACCGAGGCGGCGAGCGCCCCGAGCGTGAGCGGGCTCCCCCAGCCCCAGTCGGGGCTCTTGACGAGCCCGAGCGCGAACAGGCCGACGGCTGCGGCGAGGATGAGCGCCCCACCGAGGTCGGGGGTCTTCGCGTCGTGGTCGTGCGGGGTGTCGCGCACATCGCGCACCGCGAACCACAGCAGCGCGATCCCGATGGGCACGTTGATCAGAAACACCCACTGCCACGACAACTGCACGAGGAAGCCGCCGACCGTGGGGCCCACGGCCGCGGCGATCGCGCCGACCGCCGACCACATGCGCACCCCGGCGAGGCGCCTGTGCTGCGGGAGGGATGCCATCAGGATGCTCAGGCTCGCCGGGGTCATGGCTGCCGCACCGGCGGCCTGCAACCCACGGAAGACCACCAGCATCCACACATTGCCGCTCAGGGCGCACGCGGCGCTGGCCAGCACGAACAGGGCGAGCCCGAACACAAAGATGTGCTTGCGGCCGTACCGATCTGCGAGGCGGCCGAAGGGCACGAGCAGCGCGGCGAAGACGACCGCATAGATGTTGAGGATCCAGCTGAGGTCGGCCATCGAGGGGCCGCCGCTCGTGCCCACACCGAGGCTCGCGCCGATCGGGTCGAACGCGACGTTGACGACGAAGAGGTCGAGGCCGGACATGAATGCCGCGCCGATCGTGACGAACACGATGGCGCGGGCGCGTGTGGCGGCGACGGTGCCGTCCTTGCTGGATGAACCCATGGTGTGCACACTATGGGCCTGACTATCGTTTAGGCAAGTCAGCCGCTAGACTGTGACGCATGCCCATCCAACTCGCCGGAAAGGCCGCCGAACGCGGAAACAGCCCCGCGGGCGACCACTGCCCTGTCGATCGCGCGATGCAGCTCATCGGCTCACGGTCGACCATGCTGCTCATGCGCGAGGCCTACTACGGCACGACGCGCTTCGACGCGTTCGCCGCGCGCGTGGGGATGACCGAGGCCGTCACCGCAAAGCGGCTGCGTGAGCTCGTTGCCGCCGGGCTTCTCGAGCGCCGGCCATACCAAGAGCCGGGGCAGCGCACGCGGCACGAGTACGCGCTGACCGAACGCGGGCTCGACCTCATGCCCGCGCTGTTCGCGCTCGGGCAGTGGGGCCGCAAGCACCTCCCCCACGACGGCACGCCGATGCTCACCCACGATGCATGCGGCGCGCCCGTGCGCGTCGAGCTGCGCTGCACCGAGGGCCACCGTCCGAGGCCCGAAGAGCTCGTCATCACCAGCTGAGGGCGCCGGTCGCCGCCGCGGCCGCTCGTGGCGTGCCGCGCGCGGCCGTCGGCGAATCGCCCTCCGTCGCAGACGCACGTACGCTGGTACCTGACGGTGCGGCGCGACGGGTGCACGGGCAGGCGGACGCGCGGACGGGGCGAGATCGGTGATTCAGGGCGAGACACGAGCGCGGCTTGGTGTCGCGGCATCCATCGGCGCCTCGCTGCTGTTCGTGGTGGTGTTCGTGCTGTCGGCATCGCTCGATTTCACGGGGAACGAGTTCTTCGGCTGGCGCACGCTGTTCACCGTCGCGATGCTCGTCGTGTTCTTGTCGGCGACACGGCGATGGGCGGGCATGCGCTCGCTGCTCAAGCGCATCGCGGGGCGCCCGCAGCTCGGGCTCATCCTCGTGTTCACGGCGAGCATGCTCGGGGTGCAGCAATGGCTGTTCACCTGGGCGCCCGGGCAGGGGCAGGGGCTCCCGGTCGCGCTCGGCTACTTCATCATGCCGATCACCCTGGCGCTGACGGGCCGCCTGCTGTTCAAGGAGCGCCTCGGCCCGTGGCGCATCGCCGCCGTGGCGATCGCCAGCGTCGCCGTCATCTACCAGATCTGGCAGTTCGGCGGGCTCTCGTGGGAGACGCTGGTGGTGGCGCTCGGCTACCCGCTGTACTTCACGGTGCGCCGGCTTGCGCGCATCGGCGGCAGCGCGGGCCTCACGATGGAGCTCGCCCTGTGCCTCCCCGTCGCCCTCACGCTCCTGCTGATCGACGATCCGGATCTCAGCACCTTCCGCGACCCCGGCTCGGCGCTGAGCCTGGCCGGCTTCGGCATCGTCGGGGCGATCGCGCTGCTGCTGTACATCGGCTCGAGCCAGCTGCTGCCGCTGAGTGTGTTCGGGCTGCTCAGCTACGTCGAGCCGGTGCTCCTGGCGGTCTCGGCCGCGTTCGTGCTCGCCGAGCCGACCTCGATCGAAGAGCTCCCGACCTACCTTGCGATCGGCGTCGCGCTCGTGCTGTTGGCGGTCGAGAGCGTGCACCGCATCCGGCGCCGCCGTGCGGCCGCCCCACCCGCGTAGGGCGTGGCCCGAGAATGACGAAACCCCCGGAGTATCGCGCGATTCCGGGGGTGTGGTAGCAGGAGCGGGGCTTGAACCCGCGACCTCACGATTATGAGTCGTGCGCTCTCACCAACTGAGCTACCCCGCCGCGCCGCACCCACACGGCGAGATGTGGATGCTGCGAGCCCCGAGTCAGGATTGAACTGACGACCCCTTCCTTACCATGGAAGTGCTCTGCCACTGAGCTATCGGGGCGTGCTACCCGTCTCCGGGCAACCAGTCGAGAATAGCATCTCGACATGCGGCTCGCGAAATCGAGCCGGGTCAGTACGACATGCGTCCCGCGTTCTTCTGCAACCAGGGCAGCGGGTCGATCTTGGCGCCGTTGAGGATGAGTTCGAAGTGCAGGTGCGCACCGTAGGAACGACCGGTGTTGCCGACCTTTCCGACGATGTCGCCGACCTTCACCTTGTCACCGGTCTTGACCCGCAGCGAGCCGTACTGCATGTGCGAGTAGTGGCTCGTGATGATCTGTCCGTCGATCTCGTGGTCGATGTAGACGGTGACGCCGTAGTTGCCGCCGGCCTCGGTGGCGATACGCACCGTGCCGTCGGCGATCGACTGGATCGGAGCGCCAGCGCCGGGAGCGATGTCGATGCCCTCGTGCATGCGGCCGTTGCGCATGCCGTAGGTCGAGCTCGTCGCGACACCCACGACG
>JAGQTK010000135.1 GCA_020439065.1 Microthrixaceae bacterium | reverse complement strand
GACTCGGGTCTTGGCCGCGAGATGCACGTCATCGTGGGGCAGGGGCGCCTCGACGGTGTGCTGCACGCGAGCCCCGAGGACCGCCGCGGCTTCATCGAAGAGGCCGCCGGCATCCTGAAGCATCGCCGCCGCAAAGAGAAGACCGTCCGCAAGCTCGATGCGATGCAGACCAACCTCACCCGGCTCAGCGACCTCGCGGGCGAGATTCGTCGGCAGCTCAAGCCGCTCGGGCATCAGGCCGAGATCGCCCGTGAAGCGCAGACCATCGCAGCGATCGCCCGTGACGCGAAGGCGCGGCTGTACGCCGATGAGGTCGTATCGCTGCGCGCCGCGCTCGCCGATCACACCAAGGGCGAACAGGAACGCCACGCCGAGCGCCTGGTGCTGCAGGAGCAGCTCGAGCAGGTGCGCGTGCGGGTTGCGCGTATCGAGCAGACGCAGACCTCCGATGCCGTCGACGAGGCCCGTCGCATCGCGTTCGAGCTCGAACAGGTGCAGGAGCGCCTGCGGAGCTTGTTCACCCTGGCGGGTCAGCGGCTCGCGCTGCTCGGCTCTGAGGAGGAATCCTCGGCGACGCACACGACCGTGCTGCCCTCGCACATCGAGGAGGCACAGGCGGAGGTCGATGCGCTCGCCGCGGGGCTTGGCGACGCGGGCGAGGCGGTCACGGCCGCCGCGCACGGCCTCACGCGGGCGCGCACCGCGCTCGATGCCCTCGACGCCGAGATCGCCGCGCAGAGCGTGCTGATCTCGGCCCACGACGTGCAGCTCACCAAATTGCGGGGCGCGGCGGAGGCTGCGGCATCCACCCTCGCCGCGGTGCGTGGCGGCGTGCTGCGCCAGCAGCAGGGGCTGGATGCCGCGATCCTGCGCCGCGACGAAGCGGCCGTCGCGCTCGCCGGCCTTGATCCCGAGCTCGCCCCGGACGGTGAGACCGCGCGGTTGCTCGGCGAAGCCTTCGAACGCGCCCAGCGCGCCGTCACGGTCGGCGAGGCGGAGGTTGAGGCGATTCGCGAGCGCTTGCACACCGCGGAGCGGGAACGCGACGCGCTCACCGCCCAGGTCGGCGCGCTCAGCCGTGCCCTCGAGGTGAAAAACGGGGCCTCGGCCCTGCTTGCGCGGGAGCTCGATGGGCTTCTGGGGCTCGTCGGTGATCACGTGCAGGTGCAGCCGGGCTTCGAGGCGGCCGTCGCGGCGGTGCTCGGGAGCCTCGCTGAGGGCGTGCTCGCCGGCGCGCGGGAAGCGGCATACGAGGCGCTCGCGGGCGCGGGCGGCGCCGGGCGGATCGAGTTCGTGATCGCTGATGCCGGGGGTGCGATGCCGAGATGGCCGGAGGATGTCGCAGGGGTGGTGCCCGCAGTGTCGGTCGTTGCCGCTCCCTCGGGCGTGCTGGGCGTGCTCGCCTACGTGGGGATCGCCGACGACCTCGACGCGGCACGCGCGGCCGGACCGACGCTCGCTCGCGCCGAGCTCGGCGGGCCGATCACCCTCGTCACCCGCGGCGGCGACATCATCACCGAGCACACGTTGCGCGGCGGATCGGGCGGGCAACAGAGCCGGCTCGAGCTGCTTGCGGAGCGCGACGCGGCCGCGGTGCGGCTCGAGGCGGTGCACGCCGACATCGACGACGCCCGCGCGCAGCTGCAGGATCGCCAGAACGAGCTCGATGTCGCACGATACGACTCGCGCGAGTCGCTGCGTGAGCTGCGTGAGCATGACGCCGCGCTCGCCGCGCAGGCCGAGACCGTCAACCGTGTGACGGTGCGGCACGAGTCCGCCGTCGCCGAGTGCGAGCGGCTGGAGGCGGGGCTGACCGCCGCGGCGGTGGGTGTGCGTGAGGCGGAGGCCGCGGCATCCAAGGCCAAGCGCGAGCTCGACGCAGCGCTGCAAGCGCCGCGGCCGATGATGGATGCCTCGGCCCGCCCCGGTCTGCTCGCCGAGGTCGACGCCGCCCGTGAGGCGCAGGTGCGAGCCCGGCTCGAGGTGGAGACGCTCCGGGAACGGATCCGTGCGGGTGAGGCCGGCGTGGCGGCGCTGCAGCGGCAGCGCGAGAGCGAGCGTGTGGCCGCCGAGGCCGCTGCTCGGCGCGCCGTCATCCGGCGCCGGCAACAGGAGGCCGCACAGGGCGTCGTTGATGAACTGCCCCTCGTGCTCGACTCGGTGGACCGCTCGGTCGCGCAGGCCCGGTTGGCGCTCGCCGTCGCCGAAGCCGAGCGTGCCGAGCGCAACACCGAGCTGCTCGGCCTCCGCGCGCAGGAGGGCGAGCTGCGCGAGCGCCTCGCGGTGCTCACCGAGAACGTGCACGGGCTCGAGCTGCAGATCTACGAGAAGCGGTTGCACGTGTCGTCGCTGTTGGAGCGCGTCGCGTCGGAGCTGGGGCTCGAGGAGCGGATTCTTGTCGCCGAGTACGGCCCAGACCAACCGGTGCTGTTCGCGCCCGGTGAAGACGCGCCCGCGGGCGCCGCGGGGCCGGATGCGGCGGCCGCGCCGGCGGTGCCGTTCGTGCGCGCCGCACAGGAGAAGCGCCTCGCGGCGGCCCAGCGCAAGCTCGCCCAGCTCGGCCGGGTCAACCCGCTCGCGCTGGAGGAGTTCGCGGCGCTCGAGCAGCGCCACGCCTTCCTCACCGACCAGCTCGCCGATCTCGTCGCGACGCGAAAAGACCTGATGACGATCATCGATGAGCTCGATGAGCGCATGCAGACGATCTTCGCCGCCGCCTTCGAAGACACGAGAATCGCCTTTGGCGAGGTGTTCCCGACACTGTTCCCCGGCGGCACGGGCAGCATCACGCTGACCGACCCCGACAACATGCTCACCACCGGCATCGAGGTCGCTGTGCGACCGGCCGGGAAGAAGATCGAGCGCCTCTCGTTGCTCTCGGGCGGCGAGCGCTCGCTTGCCGCCGTTGCGCTGCTGGTCGCGATCTTCAAGGCCCGCCCCAGCCCCTTCTACATCCTCGACGAGGTCGAGGCGGCGCTTGACGACGCGAATCTCGGCCGGTTGCTCACAGTGTTCGAAGATCTGCGCGAGAGCAGTCAGCTCATCGTGATCACGCACCAGAAACGCACCATGGAGATCGCGGACGCGCTCTACGGCGTTTCGATGCGCCAGGACGGCGTCTCGGCGGTGGTCGGGCAACGGGTGGGTGCCGAGCGCGCGGCGCGAGCCGGGTAGTTCTGCACACCGGGGCTGCGAGCCCCGGCGCCCCGCAGCTGCGGGCCTGCGAGATGCTCCGCTTCTGCACCCCGCTGCACCCCGCTGCGGGCCTACGCGAGCGGCAGCGGGCGATTGCTCCGAATCGTGCCGCCCGGGTCGACGCGCGCCTTCACCGCGCGCAGCCGGGCGATCTCCGGGGCGCCGTAGGCGGCGCCAAGGTCCTCGCCGGGCGCGAGGAAGGTCACCACCCGTCCGTGCACGGTGTGCGGGGCCGCGGCATCCCGTACCTTGCCGAGGGCGAGCCCGATGCCGGGGACCATCGCCGGATCGAACACCAGGCCGGTCGCGCCGAGCAGGGCGTGTGCCGCGAGCACCCCCGCGACGCCGGCGACCGCGGGCGGTGTCACCGCCCGCCCGATGGCGCCGCCGAGTGGCCGGATCTGCAGCAGCGAGAGCCCGAGCGCGGCGCCTTCGGCGAACGCCGCGACCAGGGCGTCCACCGCCGGGTGCGTGAGCGACCCCAGCAGGGCGCTCCATTCGAGCGCGGGCACCGGATCGACGGGCTCGGCGAACACGTCGGTCAGCGCCCCGATGCCAAACGCCGCCACCGTGTCGGCCACGACGGCACCCGCCGAACGGATCGGCTCGAGCATCGACTCGGTGGCCTCGCGATCCAGCTGCGAGACGATATCGACGGTCACGACCGACTGCCCGCGGAGCGGCTCGGGCACGAACGGCAGATCCGGCAGCACCATCAGCACCGCGCTGATGCTCAGCGGCTCGGGCGCCGAGGCAGCGACATCGAGCACGGCGCGCAGCACCGGGCCCGCGGCGGCCGCCGGAAAGGTCAGCTTGCCGCCGTAGAGCCGGCCGGTCGCGGGGGCGGGGTGCAGCCGGAACTCGAGCGCGGTCACCACGCCGAACTGGCCGCCGCCGCCCTTGAGCGCCCACAGCAGCTCGTCGTCATCGCCGACGCCGTCGCCGACGCGGATGGCGCGCCCGTCTGCGGTGACCATCTCGACCGCCAGGAGCGAGTGCGCGGCGAGCCCGAACGAGCGTCCGAATGAGGAATGCCCGCCGCCGAGCGTGAACGCGGCGACGTTGATGGTCGGGTTGCTGCCGGCGAGCGCCAGCAGCCCGGTGCCCTCGAGCGCCTGCAACACCCGGCCCCACCGCACGCCCGCCCCGACCCGTGCGGTCCGCGTCGGGATGTCGATCGTCAGCTCGTCGAATGCCGCCGTGCGCACCAGGATGCAATCGTGCAGATCGCCGCCGTGCGGCCCATGCCCGCCGGGCTGCACCGTGACGCCGAGCCCGGTGTCGCGCGCGGCGGCCATGAGCAGCTGCACATCGGCGACGTCGGCCGGCAGCGCCACGGCCGCGGGGCGCTGTACCACCGCGAGATTCCATGGGGCGGATGCCTCGCCCCAGCCGGCATGGTCGGGAAGGAGGAGCTCGCCCTGCATGGCGCCGGCGAGGGTCTCGAGGCGCGCGCGTGAAGAAGGTGACAGCGTCGAACCGGACATGTGGGCTCCAACGGGGATGAGTGAATGTGCCGTGACGTCAGCGGAATGGTAGTCCTCTCGCAGCCGCCGCGGAAGTGGCACGCGGGCCCGCGGCATCCGGCGCTTGTCTCGGGGGCATCTAGGGTGGAGGCATGGCAGAGAAGTCTTGGTCGCTGGGCCGCGCGTTGCGCTCGGTGTTCGTGAAGCCGACGATCGACGAGAACACGTGGGATGACCTGGAGACGGCGCTCATCACGGCTGATTTCGGTCCCGATATCACCGAGGCGATCGTTGATGAGCTGCGCGAGCAGGTCGACCGGTTCCGCACGACCGATCCGCGTGACCTGCAGCGGATGCTGCGCGAGACCATCGAAGAGCGCCTCGCGAAGTTCGACACGACGCTGCGCCTGAGCGAGCGGCCCGCCGTGGTGCTTGTGGTCGGCGTGAACGGCGTGGGAAAGACCACCACCATCGGCAAGTTCGCGAAGTTCCTGCAACGCTACGGGCGTTCCGTCGTCGTGGGGGCCGCGGATACGTTCCGTGCCGCGGCGGTCGAACAGCTCGCGACGTGGGCGGAGCGCGGCGGAGCGGCGATCGTGCGTCCGCAGCACGAGGGGCAGGATCCGGCATCCGTTGCGTTTCAGACGATCGAGTACGCCAAGAACACGAACACCGAGATCGTGCTCGTCGACACGGCAGGGCGGCTGCACACCAAGGCCGGCCTGATGGACGAGCTGTCGAAGATCCGCCG
>JAGQTK010000134.1 GCA_020439065.1 Microthrixaceae bacterium | reverse complement strand
GCCGTGATCAGGTGCTGCATGCGCGTGTGCCGCGCCGCCTTGCACGCCTTGGGCCCGTGCGCGACGCCCTGAACGATGGAATCGTGCCGCTGGGCATCGGCGTGCTGCGCGCTCAGGTGCTGTGTGCTGGAGGACATGACCCTTCCAGTATAGGCATGCCTAACCTCACTCGGTCAAGAGCGAGTGAGGGCACCCTTCCCTGCCGCTCCCGCTCCCGCTCCCGCTCCCGCTCCCGCTCCCGCTCCCGCTCCCGCTCCCGTTCAGCGCATCCCCTGCTGGGTCGCGAGCACGAGCACGCCCTCCGCGCCCGGCTGCCAGGTCGAGGCGCGCTGCATGAACAGCACGCCGTCGCTGGTGTGCAGGCGCAGCCCGCCGATCGTGTTGCCGCCGGCGAGCGACACGGTGCCGAGGGGCGCGTCGTGGCGAGCCCCCGGACCGCCGATCGGGGTGGTGACGAGCCACGGCAGCCCCTCCCCGACGAAGATCGCGGCGACGCTCGTGCCATCGGTCCAGGCGATGTCGGCGCCCTGCCCCGCCGCGCGGGCGATGCGCTGCGGCTCGCCGAGCGAGACCGGGACGCCGTCGCCGTCGCGCCGCACGGCGGCGACCTGGATCCAGCTCTGGCCGCCGATCGTCGTGAGCGCAGCGAGGCGCGACCCGTCGTGCGAGAGCTGCATGGCGGCGATGTGCGACGCGTCCGGCCATGCGCCGGCCACGGCGATCGCGGCCTCACCCGCGCCCCGAATCGCGAGCACCTCGGCGGGCGCGCCCTGCGGCACGCTCCACACGAAGCCCCAGGGGTCGACCGTGGGAGCGATGAGCCCGGCTCGCGCATCCAGCACGAGCGCGTCGCCCTCGCCCGGCACCCGCGTGACCTCGCCCTCCGCGCAGAGCACGGCGGCGAACTCCTGCGATGCGGCGATCTCGATGCTGCGGCTGTCGCGACGCGCGAGCTGGGCGCTCAGCCCCGGGATCGGCTCGAGCTCGTTGCCGGAGATGAAGCCGAAGCCGCTCGCGGTCTGCACGAGCGCCCGGCCGTCGACCTTCGTCGACGCGGTCGGGCTCGCCGCCACGTCGAGCACGTTCGGGCCGACGAACATCTCGGCGTTCGGCACGCCCGCCGAGGCGAGGCTCGCCTGCAGCTGGGCCTGCATGCGGCTGAGCGTGAGATCATCGAGCGCGAGCACGGCCGCGTCGAGCTCGACTTTGGCGACCCCACCCGAGACCGGCACCGTCTTGCTGCGCAGCGACACGTCTTGGAACGCCGTGAACACGGCGCCCTCCAGCCACGGACTCGGCTTGCCCTCCACCAGCGCGCTCACGATATTGGTCGCCGAGTTCGTGCGGGCGGGGAACCACCGCACATCGGGCACCAGATAGCGCCAGCTCGGATCGAAGTACATCAGCGAGAACGAATCGAAGACCACCTTGAAGGTCTCGGCGTCGAGCAGGATGCCATCGGGTGCGGCGACGACGCGATACTCGCCGTCGGCCTGCGCCGCCACGACGTAGCTGCGGTTCGTCGAGCCCTGCGCCTCGCTCACGTGATAGCTACCCGATTCGTCGACGTCCGCGGCGGGCATCAGCGAAACGGTGACGGTGTCGCCCTCCACGTCAGAGAACGTGCGGCTTCCGGGCTGATCGATGGTGACGCCCGCGGACGGGTTCCAGACATCGCGCAGCGAGGGCGCGAGGTAGGAGCGGGCGATCTCAAAGCCGCCGGCGGGACTGGTCGCGGCATCCACGAAGCCCTCGACGATCTGGCGGGGGCTCGCCCCGGGCGCCGGCCGCTCGGGCAGGAAGTCGACGTCGAGGTGGGCGGTGCCCTCGCCCATCGGCAGGCCGGCGTTGACCGGGCCCGAGGTCGGCAGCCCCGCACACGCGGTCAGCAACACCAGCAGCAGGCCCAGGATGCCGGCCCCCACGCTTCGCCGTGCGCTCATCGTTCCTCCCCCCTCACATCGGGCTGGTTCAGCTCCACGAGCGTCGACACGTCGATCGGTGCGGTGCTCTGCAGCAGCGCCGCGATGTCGTCAGCCGGCGCGTCCGGCTCGAGCGGGATCGGGGATGCGGGCTCGACGATGCCGCGACCGCGGGGCAGGGTCAGCACGAAGTGGGTGCCGCGGCCGGGCTCCGACCAGACGCCGAGGGTGCCGCCGTGCAGGTGCGCGTCGCCGAGCGCGATCGAGAGCCCGAGCCCGGTGCCGCCGATCGAACGCTTGCGCGAGGGGTCCGCGCGCCAGAACCGGTCGAACACGTGCCCGACGTGCTCGGGCTGCATGCCGAGGCCGAAATCGCGCACGCCGACCGCGACGGCCTCACGGTTGCTGTCGATCGTGACGACGATCGGGCGCCCCTCGCCGTGCTCGATGGCGTTGCCGATCAGGTTTCGCACGATCCGGCGCACCCGGCGCGGATCCATCCGGCTCGGGGTGTGCCCGCCGGGCGAGAGCACGCGCACGATCGAGCCGTGCTGCTCTGCCAGCTGATGCATCGAGGCCACGACGTCTTCGGTGAGCTGGGTCAGGCTCTTCAGCTCCCACTCCAGCTGCACCGAGCCGGCGTCGTAGCGACTGATCTCCAGCAGGTCGGTCAGCAGCAGCTCGAAGCGCTCGACCTGTGCGTGCAACAGCTCGGCCGCGCGACCGGTCGCCGGGTCGAAGCCCGCGCGCTGGTCGTTGATCATCTCGGAGGCGAGCCGGATCGTCGTCAGCGGCGTACGCAGCTCATGCGAGACGTCCGAGACAAAACGCTGCTGCACCAGTGAGAGCTCTGCGAGCTTGTGAATCTGGCCCTGGATGCTGTCGGCCATCGCATTGAACGAACGCCCGAGCGTTGCCAGCTCATCCTCGCCGCGCACGGGCAGGCGCACCTGGAGCTCGCCCGCCGCCAGGCGCGCGCTGGTGTCGGCCGCCTGCCCGATGGGAATCGTGATCGAGCGCAGCACGAGCCACGAGATCGCGCCGATCAGCGCGATCAGGGCGAGCCCGGCCAACCACAGGGTGCGCTGCACGAAGCCGAGGGTCTCCGCCGCGCCGGAGAGGTCGTAGCCGAGGTACAGCTCGTATGCGCCGGCGCCACCCGGCAGCTGCAGCTGCTGGCCGACCACGATGCCGGGCACCGTCGAGCCGCCGGCCGCGGGCAGCGCGACCGACTGCCACCACTGCCCGTTCGCCCCCGCCTCGACGGCCTCGCGCAGCTGCGCCGACACGTGCTCGCTCGTGAGCCCGGTCGTGAACGGCTGCGGCGCCAGCCCGGAGATCGGCTGCCCCGGCACGCGGAAGACCGCCATGAGCTCGGTCGAGGACTGCCGCACGATCGAGCCGCGCACCGAGGTGAGCAGCTGCTGCGTCTCGATCCGGTCGGTGACCTCCGCGGCGTCGAGCGAGGCCTGCGCGGCGGTCGTGGCGCGGCGGGCGTCGGCGAGCACCTGGTTGAGGCGCGATTGGAACAGATCGCTCTGGATCGCGACCGCCATGACCAGGCAGGCGACGAGGATCGCCCCCGCGGTCAGGGTGAGGGTGAGCACCATCGTGCGAAAGCGCAGCGAGCCCCGCCAGGCCGCGGTGAGCGCCGCCGGCCAGGTTCGCACATCCGACCAATCGATCGGCACCGTGCTGCGCGCGATCATCGGCCCTAGGTGACGGCGCCAGCGCGATAGCCGACGCCGCGCACCGTGGTGACGATTCTGGGGTTGTCGGGGTCGCGCTCGACCTTCGCCCGCAGTCGCTGCACCTGCACGTTCACGAGCCGCGTGTCGGCCTTGTAGTGGTAGCCCCACACCTGCTCGAGCAGCTCCTCACGCGAGAACACCTGCTGCGGTTTCGAGGCGAGCGCGACCAGCAGCTCGAACTCGAGCGGCGTGAGTGCGATCACCTCATCGCCGCGGCGCACCTCGTGGCCGGCGATGTCGACCACCAGGTCGCCGATGCGCTGCACGGTGTGCTCCGGGATGACCGCCGGACGCATCCGCGTGCGAATACGCGCGACCAGCTCCTTCGGGTTGAACGGCTTGACGATGTAGTCGTCCGCGCCCGACTCGAGCCCGCGCACCACATCCGCCGTATCGGTGCGGGCGGTCAGCATGATGATCGGCACGCCGGATTCGGCGCGGATGCGCTTGCAGATCTCGATCCCGTCGAGGCCCGGCAGCATGAGATCGAGCAGGATCAGGCCGGGGCGCACGGCGCGGAACGTCTCGAGCGCCTCGGCGCCGTCCGCGCAGAACGAAGGCTCGAAGCCCTCCGTGCGCAAAACAATGCCGATCATCTCGGCAAGGGCGGTGTCATCATCGACTACCAGAATGCGTGCGCTCATTGACCGTGCGGTGTCTTTCTCTGTGGGCTGGTCTGCCCGGTATGTGGTGGGCACTGGCGTTCGGGCCGCCTTCCAGACCGGTATCCACACGATAGTCGACCTGCCTGCGCGTATGCCCGAATGACCCGGCCGCCACGGCGCCAGCCCCCGCTGTGACACCATAGACAGACAGGGCGGGCGCGACTCGCTCCGCCCCGCGCACCGTGGAGCGCCCCGCTCCACGCCGCACGGGAAGCAGGATTGGATGGAGTGTCAGTGAGCGCCAACGCAATGTGGACGCCGGCTTCCCGCCCCGGGATCATCCCCCTGCACCCCCTGGGCTTCGGCACCATCCTCGGTCGTTCCTTCGCGGCCCTCCGGCACAATCCCGCCGTGTTGCTGGGCTTCGCGCTGGGCGTCCAGTTCGTGGCATCCTTCATCGTCCTGCTCGGCACCGGTGCCGTCGGTCTGCTCACCTTCCGACGACTCGAGACGCTGCAGTTCGCGAGCGACGACTGGGTCACGATCTTCCTCGGCTCGACGGTCGTGACCGCGGCGGTCGGGCTGCTCCTCGGGCTCGTGGCCGGTGCGTTCCAGGTGCTCGTGCAGGGGGTCGTCGTCAGCGAGGTGGCCAGCGCCGCGCTCGCCGAGAAGCACACCCTGCGCGTGCTGTGGGCGCGGGTGCGTCCGGTCGCGTGGCGGCTGATCGGCTACACGACCATGGTGGTCGTCGCGGTGATCCTGCTGCTTGCGCTCGTGACCACGCTCCTCGTGCTGCTCGGCACGGCGATCCCGGCGCTCGCCATCGGGCTCGGCATCGTCGTCGTGCTCGGCAGCATCCCGCTGAGCCTCTGGCTCTCGACCAAGCTGCTGCTCGTCACCTCGGTGCTCGTGATGGAGCACACCACCATCCGCGGCGCGATCGTGCGCTCGTGGCAGCTCACCCGCACGCGCTTCTGGCCGATCCTCGGGATCGTCGTGATCATCGCGGTCATCATGGGCACCATCACCCAGCTCGTGAGCATGCCCTTCTCGCTGCTCGGCAGCGGGCTGGGCGCGATCATCGCGCCGACCGGCGACCCCGACAGCGGGCTCGTGCTGACGCTGCTCGTGACCGGGC
>JAGQTK010000133.1 GCA_020439065.1 Microthrixaceae bacterium | reverse complement strand
GGGCGCGACCCCAGGCCACCAGGCGGGCGAGAATGTAGATGAGAAACGAGATGCTCGTGATGTAGGGGCTCACCGGGAGCGTGCCCGCGATGGCGAGCAGGATCCCGCCCACCGCCGAGACGAAGCCGAAGACCGCCGCCAGGACGGGCACGGCCAGCGGGCCCGCGCTCAGCCGCATCGCCGCGGCGGCGGGCGTCACGAGCAGCGCCATCACCAGCAGCGCGCCGATGATCTGCACGCTCACCGCGACCACGGCGCCCAGCAGCAGCATGAAGCCGATGCTCACGAGCGAGCTCGGGATGCCGCGGGCCGCCGCCGACGCCGGGTCGAGCGAGTCGAACCGGAGGGGGCGCCAGATCAACAGGAGCACGACGAACACCGCGACGCAGATGCCGATCAGCCACGCCAGGTCTGGGGTGTCGACCGAGATGATCTGGCCGGTGAGCAGGCTGAAGCGGTTGGCGCTGCGGCCGTCATAGAGCGAGAGGAAGAGGATCCCAAGGCCCAGGCCGAACGGCATCAGCACGCCGATGATCGAGTTGCGATCGCGGGCCTTGGCCCCGAGCACGCCGATCAGCAGTGCGGCCACCATGGCGCCGACGAGCGAGCCGCCCACGATGTTGAAGCCGAACAGCAGGGCCGCGGCGGCGCCGGCGAACGAGAGCTCGCTCACGCCGTGCACGGCGAAGGCGAGGTCGCGCTGCATCACGAAGACGCCGATCAGCCCGCCGACCAGGCCGAGCACCGCGCCGGCGATCAGCGAGTTCTGCACCAGCGCGAGCAGCGCACCATAGTCCTGAAAGGAGAAGACGTCGTCCCATGACACGAGTGGCGCGCGCCCGAACACTGCGCGTGCCGACGCCGCCTCGGTGATGGCGCTCATGCGTCGCCTCCCGTGGCGTGATCGACGTCGTCGTGGGCGTGGGGATGGTCCGCGTCCGGGACGCCGACCACGACGAGACGATCGCCGGCGCGCAGCACGTAGACGGGCGCGCCGTACAACTCGGTGAGCACGTGGGTCTGCAGCACCTCATCTGGGGTGCCGAGGGTGAACCGGCCGCCTGCGATGTAGAGCACGCGGTCGACCATGCCGAGGATCGGGTTGATGTCGTGCGTCACGAACAGCACGGCAGCGCCGCGTTCACGGCGCTTCCGATCGATGATCGCGGTGACGGCCTGCTGGTTTGCGAGGTCCAGGCTGGAGAGCGGCTCGTCGCACAGCAGGATCGCCGGGTTGTCGGCGAGCGCCTGGCCGATGCGCAGGCGCTGCTGCTCGCCGCCGGAGAGCAGGCCCACCGGGCGATCGCCGTATGCCTCGGCGCCCACGTCGCGCAGCAGTTGGTCGACGCGCTCCCGGTCGCTGCGACGACGCAGCGGAAGGCCGAGGCGGGTGCCGTTGACGCCGAGTTCGACAAGATCGCGGGCTCGCAGGCTGGTCTCGGGCGGGAGGGGGCGGGTCTGGGCGATGTAGCCGATCGCGGGGTTGCCGCGGCGCACGGGGCGGCCCGCGACGGTGACCGTGCCGGCGCTGAGCGGCTGCAGCCCGAGGATCGCGCGCAGCAGCGTCGTCTTGCCCGAACCACTCGGGCCGAGCACCGCGAGGAACTCGCCGGGACGCACCTGAAGATCGAGGCCGCTCCACAGCTCGCGGTCGCCGCGCACAAGCGCCGCCCCGGCAATATCGAGCACGGGTGCTCCCGCCGCGGCGATCATGCGGCGACCGCCGTTCCGGTGCCCGTGCCCGTGCCCGTTTCCGAGGCGGCTGTCGGTTCAGCCGTGGGCTCGCTCGCAGCCGTAGCCGCAGCCGCAGCCGGGGTTGACGTCCCCTCCGCCAGCGCGGCCGCGAGCCGCGCCACGTTGTCGGCCATCCACTCCGGGTAGCTCGCCGTGCGCACACCCGCCGAACCCTCGGGGATCGTCTCGGTAAATGCCAGGATCGGAATATTCGCCGCGGTCGCGGCATCCATGATGCGCTTGGTCTCGGCGCCCGCGGTCTGCGCGTTGACGAACACCACGCGCGCCTCGCCACCCTCGATCACCCGCAGCGAGGCGAGCAGCACCGACGGCGACACATCGCGCCCGGCCTCGACCGCCGCGGCAAAGCCCTCGGGCGTGACGTCGACGAGACCGGTCTCCGCGGCAAGCGCGGCCGCGAGCGGCTCGCTGAGAAAGACGCCCTCCCCCGCGTGCTCGGCGCCGATGCGGGCGATCTCACCCTGCACGGCCTCGAGCTCGAGGGCGAAATCGGCGGCGTTGCGGGCGAACTCCCCGGCGCCCTCCGGATCGAGCGTCGCGAGGTCGGCGGCAAGCTGCGCGCCCAGGCGGCTCATCGCCGCCGGGTCGAACCAGACGTGCTCGTTGTCGTGGTCATGCGCCGCCTCGTCATGCGCGTCAGCGTCATGTGTGCCGGTGTCATGCCCATCAGCATCGTGCGCGTGGGCATCGTCAGCGTCGTGCGCGTGGGCGTCGTGCGCGTGGGCGTCGTGCGCGTGGGCGTCGTGCACATCACCATCGTGCGCATCAGCGTCGTGCGCATCAGCGCCGTGCACATCCGCGTCAGCCTCGTGCCCGTCGCCCTCGTGCGAATCGGGCGCGTCCTCCGCGAAGTTGACCGCGGTGATGATCACGGGGTCGGTGCCGGCGGCAGCGATGAGCCTCGCGATGAAGGCGTCGAATCCGCCGCCATTCTCGATCACGAGCTGCGCACGCGAGATCGCGAGCTGATCGCGGGCGGTCGCCTCGTACGAGTGCGGGTCTTGCGAACCCGAAGAGATGATCGATGTCACATCGACCCGGTCGCCACCGATCTGCTCGGCGATCTGGCCGTAGACGTTGGTGGATGCCACGATCTGCACCCGCTTCGCCGACCCCTCGCCGCTCGCGCCGCCCTCCGGGGCGCCGGCGCAGCCGGTGAGCACGAGCATGATCGCCGCGAGCGCGGCGAGCGCCGCCATCGCGAGAGCGGGCAGAGGCAGGCGGCGTGAGGAGTGCACGGGTCAACCCTACGCCCTATTGATAACCATTCTCAAGTGCGTGTTTCACGTGGAACGACGCAGCCCGCCACAATCGGCGGCCGCGAGCCGTCAGTCGAGCAGCAGCGCCGGCTCCTCGAGCACCGACGCAACATCGGCGACGAAGCGCGACACCACATCGCCATCGACCACGCGGTGATCGAACGAGCCGGCCACGGTGGTGACGTACCGCGGCCGCACCTCGCCGTCGACGACCCAGGGCTTCTGCTTGATCGTGCCCATCGCCACGATGGCGACCTCGCCGGGGTTCAGGATCGGGGTGCCGGCATCCATCCCGAAGACACCGATATTGGTCACCGTGATCGTGCCGCCGGCCTGATCTTCCATGGTCGTCTTGCCATCGCGCGCCGTGATCGTGAGGCGCTCCAGCGCCTCGGCCAGCTCGCGGAGGCTGAGCTCCTGCGCGTCCTTCACGTTCGGCACGATGAGCCCGCGCGGCGTCGCCGCGGCCACGCCCAGGTTCACGTAGTGCCGCACGACGATCTGCGCACCGTCCGGGGTGTCGACCCAGGCCGAGTTCACCGTGGGGTTGCGCTGCACCGCCCAGATCATGGCGCGGGCCATGATCAGCAGGGGCGAAACCTTCACGCCCGCAAAGTCGGGCGAGGCCTTGAGCCGGCGGACGAACTCCATGGTGCGCGTCGCGTCGACATCCACCCAGACCGACACGTGCGGCGCGGTGAAGGCGCTGCGCGACATGCCCGTCGCGATGGCCTTGCGCACGCCCTTGACGGGGATGATCTCCTCGCGATCCTCACGCCATTCGGGGGTCTGGATGTTGCGGAACACGCTGGCCTGCGTCGCATGGCGGATGACGTCGTCGCGGGTGATCTCGCCGGCAAGGCCGGTCGGCTGCACCGTCGCGAGGTCGACATCCAGGTCTTTCGCGAGCTTTCGAATCGGCGGCTTCGCGATCACCGCGGCGGATGCCGCAGCGGGAATGCTTGCGGGGCGCCTCGGCTCGACGGGGGCGCCGGCGAGACGTCCGCCGAGCTCGGTGGGCGCCGCGGCACCCGCCGCCCCGCTCGTCGCCCCGGATGCGCCGGCCCCAGCCTGCGCGGTGGCGGCCCGGCCGCGCCGACGCGACGAGACCGGCTCGGCCGTGCCGTACCCCACGAGCACGGCACCCGATCCGGCATCCCCCGACTCCTCCTCCGAGATGCTCGCGGCCACATCGGCCTCGAGCTCGGCCGCGTCGGGGTTCGCGCTGTGCGGGTGCGCTCCAGCGGGCGCCGCGGCATCCGCCGCGCCGGCCTCGCTCAGCACGGTGATGATCGGGGCACCGACGTCGACCGTGTCGCCCTCGTTCACGAGGAGCGTGCCGACCACGCCGCCGAACGGCGACGGGAGCTCGACGATCGACTTCGCCGTCTCGATCTCGACGATCACGTCGTTCACCGCGACGGTGTCTCCGGGCGCCACGCGCCACGACACGATCTCCGCCTCGGTGAGCCCTTCGCCCACGTCCGGCAACAAGAACCTCTGCTCAGTCATCGATTCCCCTTCAGGTCTTGCAAGATGCGCGTGTTCCCGCATGCCGTCTTCGGCATGGTCGGATCAGTACGCGAGTGAACGGTCGACCGCCTCAAGGATGCGGTCGACATCGGGCAGGTACGCGCCCTCGAGCTTGGCCGGCGGGAACGGCACGTCCCAGCCCGAGACGCGAAGCACGGGTGCCTCGAGCGAGTAGAACGCGCGCTCCGACACGGTCGCCGAGATCTCGCTGCCGAGGCTCGTGAACCCGGGCGCCTCCTGCACGTAGACCATGCGGCCGGTCTTGTGCACCGACGCCACGATCGGCTCGAAGTCGACGGGCGAGAGCGAGCGCACGTCGATCACCTCGATGCTGGTGCCCTCGGTCGCCGCCAGCTCGGCGGCCTGGAGCAGCATCGCGACGATCGCGCCGTGACCGACCAGGGTCACGTCCGTACCCTGGCGCACGACCCGGCTGGCGTGCAGCGGGGCCGCGCGATCGGCCGTGTCGACGTCGCCCTTGATCCAGTAGCGGCCCTTGGGCTCGAGGAAGATCACCGGATCGTTGCTGCGAATCGCGTCCTGAATCATCCAGTACGCGTCGTGCGGGGTCGAGGGGCTCACCACGCGCAGCCCGGCGGTGTGCGTGAAGTAGGCCTCCGGGCTCTCCTGGTGATGCTCAACGGCGCCGATGTGGCCGCCGTAGGGAATGCGGATCACCACGGGCATGCTCAGCGCGCCCTCGTGCCGGTTGGTCAGCTTCGCCAGTTGCGCCGTGATCTGGTCGAACGCCGGAAAGACGAAGCCGTCGAACTGGATCTCGCACACCGGCCGGAAGCCGCCCATGGCCAGGCCGATCGCGGTGCCGACGATGGCCGACTCCGCCAGCGGCGTGTCGAGCACCCGGCGCTCACCGAACTCGGCCTGCAGCCCCTCCGTGACGCGGAACACGCCGCCGAGCTGCCCGATGTCCTCGCCCA
>JAGQTK010000132.1 GCA_020439065.1 Microthrixaceae bacterium | reverse complement strand
CCACATCGAGGCGGCCACCGATCCGGTCTGGCTGGCGCGGAGGCTGCGCGAGATCGGCGCCCGCGCGGGGGTGGCGGTCAAGCCCGGCACCCCGATCGAGCCGGTGTTCGAGATGCTCGACGAGTTCGACCAGGTGCTCGTGATGACCGTCGAGCCCGGTTTCGGCGGGCAGTCGTTCATGCCCGAGACGATGCCCAAGCTCGCCCTCCTGGCCGGCGAGGTCCGCCGCCGAGGCTCCGCGGTGTGGCTGCAGGTCGACGGCGGCATCACCGAGTCCACGATCGTGCAGGCCGCCGAGGCCGGGGCCGACACCTTCGTCGCCGGTTCGAGCGTGTTCGGCGCGGAGCATCCCGGTCTTGCCATCGCCCGCCTGCGCGAGGCGGCGATCGCGCATTCGCACCCGCACTGAGCCGGCGCGCGCCGCGCGCGGAAACAGCCTCCGCGGGCGCGGTACGCTGGGGGAGTGAAGTCCTTCGACGAACTCTTCCACGAGCTCAGCCGCACCGCCATCGAACGACCCGAGGGATCGGGCACCGTGGCGCGGCTTGACGCCGGTGTCCACAGCATCGGCAAGAAGATCGTCGAAGAGGCGGCCGAGGTGTGGATGGCCGCCGAATACGAGTCGTCCGATGCGCTGGCCGAGGAGGTCTCGCAGCTGCTTTACCACCTCCAGGTGATGATGATCGCGAAGGGTCTGTCCCTGCAGGACGTTTACCGACATCTCTGAGCCGCCGCAGCGAGTCTTTCGCCGCGGTGACCCCGTCACACAGTTCCTTCCAGACGAAAGCATCCGCATCAATGTTGCGTATCGCAGTGCCGAACAAGGGCTCCCTCGCTGAGGTAGCCGCCGAAATGCTCACCGAGGCCGGCTACACCGGTCGCCGTGATCCCAAAGACCTCCACGTCATCGATCCCGCCAACGATGTCGAATTCTTCTACCTCCGTCCCCGCGACATCGCGACCTATGTCGGCGCCGGCGCGCTCGATGTG
This sequence comes from Microthrixaceae bacterium, assembly GCA_020439065.1. GTDB lineage: Bacteria > Actinomycetota > Actinomycetes > Actinomycetales > Microbacteriaceae > Microbacterium. The sequence continues at coordinate 4,641 of JAGQTK010000132.1, read as the reverse complement.
GGCATCACCGGCCGCGATCTGCTCCTCGATGTGCGCTCCGAGGCGCGCGAGATCGAGGACCTGGGCTTTGGCACCTCGACATTCCGCTTCGCGGCCGAGCCGGGCCGTTTCACCGAGCTGAGCGACCTCGAGGGCCTGCGCGTGGCCACCAGCTACCCGGGGCTCGTCGAAGACTTCCTCGTCGAGCACGGCGTGAGCGTCAAGCTCGTCCCGCTCGACGGCGCCGTCGAATCGGCGGTCCGCCTCGGCGTCGCCGACGCGGTGGCCGATGTGGTCTCCACCGGCACCACCCTCCGCCAGGCGGGGCTCGAGATCTTCGGGCCCGTCATCCTCAAGTCGCAGGCCGTGATGATCGGTGCGCCCATCGAGGCGGAGGGCACCCAGCGGCTGCTGCGTCGCCTGCGCGGCGTGCTGGTCGCGCACCGCTACGTCATGGTCGATTACGACCTGCCCGTGCACCTTCTGGATGCCGCGACCGCGGTCTCCCCGGGCGTCGAATCGCCCACCATCTCGCCGCTGCGCGACCCCGAGTGGGTCGCGGTGCGGGTGATGATCCCGCGCAAGGGCGTGAACCGCGTGATGGACGAGCTCTACGCGCTCGGCGCCCGCGCCATTCTCGTGACCGCCATCCACGCCGCCCGATTGTGAGCCAGCCGTGACCGTGACCAGCCGTGTGATTCCCTGCCTCGACGTCGCCGACGGCCGCGTGGTCAAGGGCGTCAAGTTCGAGAATCTGCGCGACGCCGGCGATCCCGTCGAGCTCGCCACCCGCTACTACGCGGAGGGCGCAGACGAGATCACGTTCCTCGACGTGACCGCGACTGTCGACGAGCGCGCGACGACCTACGACGTCGTGCGCCGCACTGCCGAGCAGGTGTTCATCCCGCTCACCGTCGGTGGCGGGGTGCGCAGCACGGAAGACGTGGCACGGCTGCAGGGCGTGGGCGCCGACAAGGTGGGGGTGAACTCGGCCGCCATCGCCCGCCCGGCGCTGATCGGCGAGATCGCCGACCGGTTCGGCGCGCAGGTGCTCGTGCTCTCGCTCGATGTAAAGCGCTCACCGAGCACCCGCTCCGGCTTCGTCGTCACCACGCACGGCGGGCGCAAAGAGACCAGCCTCGACGCGATCGACTGGGCCCGCGAGGCCATCGAGCGCGGGGCCGGCGAGCTGCTCGTGAACTCCATCGACGCCGACGGCACGCGCGAGGGCTTCGACCTCGAGCTCGTGCGGCTGGTGCGCGAGGTCTCGTCCGTCCCGGTGATCGCCTCCGGCGGCGCGGGCGAGGCGCGCGACTTCGCCCCGGCGATCCAGGCGGGCGCCGATGCGGTGCTCGCGGCGAGCGTGTTCCACAGCGGGCACCTCACCATCGGGCAGGTCAAGGCCGCCATGGCGGCGGAGGGGATCTCGGTCAGATGACTCGCGATCTTGACTCCCGGATCGACCGCGTCGCATTCGGTGAGAACGGCCTTGTCGCCGCCATCATCCAGCAGTGGGACACCGGCGAGGTGCTCATGCTCGCGTGGATGGATGCCGAGGCGCTGCGCCGCACGCTGACCACGGGCCGGGTGACCTTCTGGTCGCGCTCGCGCCAGGAGTACTGGCGCAAGGGCGACACATCCGGGCATGTCCAGTACGTGCGGGAGGTGCGGCTCGACTGCGACGGCGATGCCATCCTCGTGAAGGTCGAACAGGTGGGTGTCGCCTGCCACACGGGCACCCGCACGTGCTTCGATGACGGGGACCTGCACGCGTGCAGCGGTGCCCCCGACGCGGCGGAAGACGGCCGTGGCTGACACCACGCGCGCGGAGTTCGACGCGCTGCTCGCGGAGGCGGCGGTCATCCCCGTCGTGCGCACCCTCTTCGCCGACGGCGAGACCCCCCTCGGCGTCTACCGCAAGGTCGCCAACGGCGCACCGGGAACGTTCCTGCTGGAGTCCGCCGAGCACGGGGTCTGGTCGCGGTACAGCTTCGTCGGCGCGGCCGCGTTCGGCGTGCTCACGCAGGATGGCCCGGCCGCCGCGTGGATCGACCTCGGACTGGGTCGCGTGCGCGCGCTCGGCACCGAGCAGACGCTCGCCCCGCTGGAGGCGGTTCGAGCGCTGCACGAACGCTGGAGCGCTCCGGCCGCGGCATCCGAGGCCCTGCGCCATCAGCTGCCGCTGACCGGCGGGCTCGTCGGCTTCATCGGCTGGGATGCGGTGCGCCAACTCGTGCCGCTGCAGGCGGGCCCGCCCGCCGAGATCCCGGTGCCCGGACAAGCCCTGGCGTTCGTCGCGGATCTGGTTGCCATCGATCACGCCCGCGGGATGGTGCACCTGGTCGCCAACGCGCTCAACGATGACACACACGACGGCGATGTGCTCTGGGCCGACGCGCAGGCGCGCCTCGACAGGCTGCAGGCGCAGCTCGCGGCGCCGACGGAGGCCGTGCTCGAGCGCGTCGACCTCGATGCGGCACCGGTGTTCACCGCCCGCACCTCCGCCGCCGAGTACATGGCCGCCGTCGATCGCGCACAGGCGTTCGTGGATGCCGGGGAGGTCGCCCAGGTCGTGCTCTCGCAGCGCTTCGACACGACCGTGACGGCGTCCCCGCTCGATGTCTACCGGGTGCTGCGCACGCTCAACCCCAGCCCGTACATGTACCTGCTGAATCTGCAAGACCTCCAGGGTGCGCACTACCACGTGGTCGGCTCGTCGCCGGAGGCGCTCGTGCGCATCTCGGGCGGCCGAGCCCGCACGCATCCCATCGCGGGCTCGCGACCGCGGGGCGAGACCCCGGAGCGCGACGCCGCCCTCGCCGCCGAGCTGCTGGCGGATCCGAAGGAGCGCGCCGAACACGAGATGCTCGTCGAGCTTGCGTCTGCGGATCTTGCCGCCGTGGCTCGGCCGGGCAGCGTGCAGGTGACCGAGCACATGCGCATCGAACGCTTCAGCCACATCATGCACATCGTCTCGACCGTCGAGGCCGAGCTGCGACCCGGCACCTCGCCGGTCGACGTGTTCCGGGCGACCTTCCCCGCCGGCACCCTCTCCGGGGCGCCCAAGCCGCGGGCGCTCGCGATCATCGACGAGCTGGAGCCTGCCGCGCGCGGCGTCTACGGGGGAGTGGTCGGCTACTTCTCGTTCTCGGGCGACGCGGATCTGGCCATCGCCATTCGCACGGCCACCATCGTCGGCGATGCGGCTACCGTGCAGGCGGGCGCCGGAATCGTTGCGCAGTCGGTGGCAGCCACCGAACAGCAGGAGGCGGTCAGCAAGGCCGCCGCGCCGTTGCGCGCCATCGCCATCGCCAACACCCTGCGCAGGGCCGAATGAGCGCGTGCGCTGCCACGCGCGTGTGGAGGATGGAATGAACGCGAAGTTGCAGGCGCCCGCGCTGGCTCGCGCCCGGATGAGCTCGGTGCTCGGCGTGCTGCTCATGGGCGCGATCGGGCTGATCGCCTCGACCCAGCCCTGGTACTTCGTCGAGCTGCACGAGGTCACCGAGCACCCCCTCGAGGTCGCCGGTGCCGCGGCGCTGCCGGTGCTCGCCCCGCTGTCGCTGGCCGCCATGGCGCTGGCCGCGGCCCTCGCGATCGTCGGCCCGGTGCTGCGGATCGTGTTCGGCTTCCTCACGCTCGCGATCGGCGTCGTGCTCATCGCGATGACCGCGCCGCTCGCATTCGCGGCGCCCATCACCGCGGTCGCATCCACGGTCACCGAGGCGACGTTCATCTCAGGCAACGAATCGATCGGCGCGCTCATCGCCCAGATCACCTCGACGGCGTGGGCCACCATCACCCTGGGCGCGGCGGCCGTGCTCGCCCTGTTCGGGATCTTCATCGTCGTCTCTGCGCGGCACTGGCGCCGCAGTGGTCGGCGCTTCGCGGCATCGGATGCCTCCGCCCCGCGCAGCGCGGGTCCGGTCGACGCGATCGACGGCTGGGACGGCCTGTCGAAGGGCATTGACCCGACCGACATCGACGATGTAAACACCCCACCCCCGGCCCGCTAGACTGTCCCTGAACCATCGAAGGAGCAACATGAGCAACCCCATTGCAGACCCCGGTCACGGCCACTCGCCCGCAGCGTGGATCGCGGTGACGATCATGCTGCTCGCCATTGCCATCGGCACGGGTGCGTTCTTCCTCGATGCGCCCACCGTCGTGTACGCCTCCGCCGGTCTGCTCGTTGTCGGTCTGCTCGTCGGCTGGGTGCTGAAGCTCGTCGGCTACGGCGTTGGCGGCAGCAAGGTTTCAGCGAAGGCACACTGATCGTGCTCGCCGACCTGACGGCCGGCGCGGTGCAGGATGCGCAGACGCGGGAGGCGCGGACGCCGCTCGCGGTGCTCGAGCGCGCAGCGCTTGCCGCGCCCGCCCCACGAGATGCCCTCCGCGCGCTCGCACCCGGTGACGCCGTGAAGGTGATCGCCGAGGTCAAGCGCGCAAGCCCCTCACGCGGTGACCTCGCAGAGATCCCCGATCCGGCGCAGCTCGCTCGCCTGTACGAGATCGGCGGCGCGAGCACGGTGAGCGTGCTCACCGAGGGCCGCAAATTCAAGGGCAGCCTGGCCGACCTCGAGGCCGTGCGCGCCGCCGTCGACATCCCGGTGCTGCGCAAGGACTTCATGGTCGAGCCGTACCAGTTCTTCGAGGCCCGCG
>JAGQTK010000131.1 GCA_020439065.1 Microthrixaceae bacterium | reverse complement strand
TCGACCGCATCGAGGTCGTCACCCGCGGTGACGTGCGTCGCGCGAAGCTCTACTACCTGCGCGAGCTGCGCGGCAAGAAGGCCAAGATCAAGGAGAAGCGCGACAACTGAGTCCGCTTTCCGTGACAACCCCGCTGGCTTCGGCCCGCGGGGTTGTCGCATTCTTGCGGGATGCCGCCACACCCACGCCTGTGCGTTCCCTTGGTTTCGCGCGTGAGCGCGCGTGTGGGCACGAGACGGAGCCCGCGAGTGTGCGAACCTTGATCAGTGGCGACGCCTGGGCGTCGCCTTCGGTGAGCAACGAGGAGACATGACCACAGAGCCCGAGATGGCCTCGCCCGTGGCCGACGCACCCACCCGCGCATCACGGGGTCGGGGCTGGGCGGTGTTCGCCCGCGACGTCATCGTCATCGTGCTCATCGCCCTGCTCGTCTCGTTTCTCGTCAAGACCTTCGTCGTCCGCTCGTTCTACATCCCCTCCGGTTCGATGAAGAACACGCTGCAGATCGACGACCGCATCCTCGTTGACGAACTCACCCCGCGCTTCACCGGGTACGACCGCGGTGACATCGTCGTCTTCCGCGACCCGGGCGGCTGGCTCCCCGTCACCTACCGCCAACCGCGCCCGCCATTTCTCGAGGGGATCGACTGGGTGCTCTCCCTCGTCGGTCTGACCGCCCCCGACAGCAACGACCACCTCATCAAGCGCGTGATCGGCCTGCCGGGCGACCGCGTCGAATGCTGCGACAGCCTCGGCCGCATCACGGCCAACGGCACGCCGATCGACGAGAGCGCCTACCTGCTGCTGCCCACGGGCGTGACCAAGGTGTCGGATCTCGACTTCGATGTGACCGTGCCGGAGGGCACGCTCTGGGTGCTCGGCGACAACCGGTACCAATCGAAGGACTCGCGCTACAACCAGGAACAGCCGGGAGCGGGCTTCGTGCCGCTCGAGAACGTCGTGGGTCGCGCGTTTTTGATCACCTGGCCCTTTGACCGCTTCGGCATCATCGACACGCACGACGACGTGTTCATGGGGGTCCCTGATCCGCAGCCGGCGACAGCCGCCCGCGCGACGGCACGCGCGCCGGAAAGCCCCGCGCGATGATCCCCACGCTCCTGCTCGAACGCGAGCTGCTGCGCGAATACCCGCTCGTGATCGCCTGCGACGAGGTCGGCCGTGGTGCCCTAGCGGGTCCCGTCTCGGTCGGCGCGACCGTGGTGGACGCGGTCATGTTGGATGCCTGCGCCGACGCGATCCCGGAGGGACTGAAGGACTCGAAGCTCGTCACCGAGCGCAAACGCCCCGAACTGGCCGAACGTGCGGCCGCGTGGGTGAGCCGCAGCGCGGTCGGCGCAGCGTCGGCCGCCGAGATCGACGCGCACGGCATCATCGCGGCGCTCGGGATGGCCGCTGCGCGCGCGCTCGACGAACTGGCTGCGGCAGGCGTCGACGTCGGGGCGGCGATCGTGATCCTCGATGGTTCGCACGACTACATCGCCCGGCAGTGGCCGGGGCGGATCACCGTGCGTCCGGTGGTGAAAGCCGACCGAGACTGCGCGAGCGCGGCCGCGGCATCCATCATCGCCAAGGTGGCGCGCGACGCCCACATGCTCGAGTTGCACGAGGCGCTGCCGCACTATGCCTGGGATCGGAACAAGGGGTACGGGAGCGCCGCGCACCGGGACGCGATCCGCGGGCACGGGGTGAGCGAGCACCACCGGCGCACCTGGGTGGCCACCGAGGCATATCAGCCTGCGGCGCTCTTCGCCTCACCGTAGGATAGGAGGCATCATGGATGACGACGTTTTCGAGGACTACGACCGGGAGCTTGAGCTCGCGCTCTATCGCGAGTACCGAGATGTCGTGGGCCAATTTCAGTACGTGATCGAAACGGAACGCCGCTTCTACCTCGCCAACGAGGTCAACCTCGAGCGGCGCGACACCGAGCACGACTTCTATTTTGAGATCACCATGTCGGACGTGTGGGTGTGGGATGTGTACCGCGCCGATCGCTTCGTGAAGAGCGTGCGCGTGCTGACCTTCAAAGACGTGAACGTCGAGGAGCTCTCGCGCCGCGACTTCCAGATCCCGCAGGAGCTCTCGCTCGACGAGTAGGCGCGTGCTGACGCGCCCGAGTGTTCGTCCACAGCCCGCGATGGCGGATGCCTCGCCCACACCGTGACCCGCGGCCCCACCGGGCACGCATCCCCGCACGCAGACTGCCTCCAGGAGGCATGCTGTGGCAGAGAAAGATGTACTGGGACGTGCGGGCGAGGCCCGCGCCGCCGCGTATCTTCGGGAGCGCGGCTACCGCATTCTCGATCAGAACTGGCGGTGCCGGGACGGTGAGATAGATCTCGTCGCCACCCGCGATGGGCAGCTGGTGTTCGTCGAGGTCAAGACGCGGCGCGGCGCGGGGTTCGGGCATCCATTCGATGCCATCACGCGTCGCAAACTGGCCCGGTTACAACGGCTGGCGGTGGCGTGGGCGGTGTCGCACCCCGATGCGTCACGCGGTCGCGCCCTGCGGGTGGACGCCGTGGCGGTGCTCGGGCCGGATCCGGCAAGCGCGCTCATCGAGCACATTGCGGGGTTGGAATGACCGTCGCGCGCACGTGGGCGGTCGCGCTCACCGGCGCCGAGGGCGCACTCGTGGAGGTGGAGGCCGACCAATCCAGCCAGCTCCCGGGCCTGCACATCATCGGCCTGCCCGACAAATCACTCGGCGAGGCCGAGCAGCGGGTGCGGGGTGCCGCTGCGAACTCCGCGTTGACGTTGCCGCGACGGCGCGTGACCGTGAACCTCTCGCCGGCCAGCCTGCCGAAGCAGGGCGCGGGATTTGACGTCGCGATCGCGGTGGCGACGCTGGCGACCGACGGCTCGCTTGACCTGGCCTCGCTCGCGCGGACCGTGCACATCGGCGAGCTCGGGCTCGACGGTCGGCTGCGCCCCGTCGCCGGCGTGCTGCCAGCGGTGCTCGCGGCGGCCCGGGCCGGGGTGACGCACGCGATCGTGCCCCACGCGAACCAGGACGAGGCGCGGCTGGTGTCGGGTATGCACGTGGTGGGGGCCGTGACGCTCGGCGACGTCGCCCTGTGGCACGGTGCGGATCTCGAACCGAGCGAGCTTGACCCGGTCCCGGCGCCCGCAGCCCCGCCCACACGTCCGTTCGCCGGCGACCTTGCCGATGTGATCGGCCAGCACGAGGCGGTCGAGGCGCTGGTGGCGGCTGCGGCGGGCGGCCACCACATCCTGATGTGCGGGCCGCCGGGCGCCGGCAAGACGATGCTCGCCAGCCGGCTCCCTGGGATCCTGCCCGACCTCGACGACGAGGCGGCGCTGGAGGTGTCGTCGATTCGCTCGCTCTCCGGGATCGGGGTCGAGGGGCTCGTGCGGGAGCCCCCGTTCGAGAGCCCGCACCACAGCGCGACCGTGGCCGCGCTCGTCGGCGGCGGCAGCCGGGTGGTTCGCCCGGGTGCGATCGCCCGCGCAACGAACGGGGTGCTGTTTCTCGATGAGTTGGGGAATGGAAAGTGCACCTCCTGATCAAGGAGGAAGCACATGGACACTCTGGAACGTCGCCCAGGCTTGAACGCTCGTCCGGGTCGTACTACTCGATCCGTGGTGTATCCCGCGTTCGCTCAGACCGGCCCGGAGGTGCCGGCGGCCGGGACGCGGCCGATCTATCTGTACTTGCGGCTGTCGAAGTATCACAAGGACAAAGCGGATGCGATCGAGCGGCAGAGGATCGATTTGACTCGGATGCTCGCGTCCGAGGGGGGATGGACTGTGATGGGCGAGTACATCGACAACGACTCCGCGAGCTCCTCCGCGGTCAAGAGCCGGAAGGGCTGGCGTCAACTCAACTCCGACATCAAGGCTGAGAAGGTGAAGGCGGTCGCGTTCTGGAAGCTCGACCGCACGAACCGGATTGCCGCGAAGTGCATCGAGTGGATCGGCGATTGCCAACGCGCGAGCGTTCAATTGCGATCCCATCAGGACTCGACCGATGAACTGAACACTGCGACTGCCGGAGCGAAACTGGTGACCGGAATCAAAGCGCTACTGGCCGAGGTGGAAACCGATTCGATGAGTGAACGGCAGCTGGCGTCGAAGCGACACCTTGCCGAAGCCGGCTTCCACCATGGTGGAACACCACCCTTTGGCTGGATGTCCGGGCCGCGCGTCACGGACGAGTTCGGGCGCACGGGAGTTCGGTTGGTTCCTCATCCTGTAGAGCATCAGGCGTTGAAGGACGCGGTGGACATGGTGCTGGCGGGGAATAGCTTGTCCCAGATCGGTCGGTACTGGAAGGAGCAGTACGGGATCACGACGGCTTCCGGCGCATTCGTGTATGAAGCGACGATCTACCGGTCGTTGGTCTCGCCGCGAATGATCGGATATCGGATGCGGCAGGTTCCTGAGCATCAGCGAGGTGTGAAGCTTGATCTTCTCGACTACATCGCCCTAGATGCGCATGGTGAGCCGGTGATATCACAGGAGCCCGTGTGCGATCGCGCGGCCTGGTTGCGCGTGCGGCGCCTGTTGGAGCAGGCCAAGACTTCCAAGGCTCGGAAGCCGTGGGGCTCGCATGAATGGCTCTTGACGGGTCTCTTGTTCTGTCAATGCGGCGGACGCCTTTACGGTCTACAGAAGAAGCGGAAGCGCGCTGGCGGTGAATCCGAGACCGAGTATGTGTATCGCTGCATGACGAACCGGCATCGCGGCGCAGGCACCTGCCCGGGCAGCTGCACTGTCGGCGCGCGGAGGGCTGAGGCGTACGTGATGGGCTGGTTCTTTTCTCAGATCACCGATGATGCTCTGGCGAAGGCTCGTGCCAGGCGAAGGCTGGCTCGGGCGGATGATGAAGTGAGCGCTCTCCTCACTCAGCTCGATGAAGCGACCGCGGAGAAGGACGCGCTTCTGGTGAAGCAGGGAACCGGCGCGTATAAGGGGGCTATGGTGACCGTGCTTCTTGGCCTTATCGAGGACGCCCAGAACCGTATCGATGCTCTCCAGCGACGGGTGGATGCTGTGGAGATGGACGAGCTGATGATCGCTGACGGACCGGACGTGATTCGCTCGTGGGCGAGCAAGGGGATCAAGGAGAAGCGAAACTATTTACGCCGGATGATCCACCAGATCGACGCCCTGCCTGGACGGGGCACCATTGAGGAGCGGATCAGGATCACTCCGGTGGGTTGATCCTTGCCACCTGGTTGGCTGAGTCAAGGAGCAGAGCGAGATCTTCGATCACCTCGATCGGCGCGGGGTTCGCGATGCAACGGGTAACACCGTCGCGCCACCCCGCATCGAAGTCGGCGTAGTTGCCGGGGTCTACGAGTCCGGCGAGCTTCGCCGCCGAGGGGTACAGATCTGACTCGCTCATCCCGCTTCACCTACCAGGCCGCTGTAGAACGCGTCTTCCTCGGCGCGTCGCGCTTCCACGTCGGTGTGCATGTATTCCACGAAGTCTTCTTCTCGGTTCGGGACGAGGATGTCTTCGATGGGGTCAGTATCAGGTTCTCCGGGCCAGGCGATGCGGCGTGTGGGGCGGTCGGTGGTCAGGCGGGTGCCGCAGGCGGCGGTCCAGTGCCGGAGGCGTTCTTGGGCTTCGGTGAAGTCTCGG
>JAGQTK010000130.1 GCA_020439065.1 Microthrixaceae bacterium | reverse complement strand
TTCCAGGACGACCAGGGCACCGTGGTCAGCTGTATGGTCGCGCACGCGGGCGATGCCAGTTCGGGCGCGTTCGTGGAGCTGTCCGCCGGTACCGACGCGACGCCCGGTGCCCAGGCGTGCCCGGTCGCGCTTCGCGACATGGCCAGGGAGAACGACGGCACGCTGGCGGAGTACCAGCTGCGGGGGGCGGTTGCCGTCCGGGGCGAGGACGGCCGGGTTCTGACCGACGCGGCCACGCTGGAGATCGGTGTCGCCGGCGACAGCGTCACGACCTCCCACCCGGTCGTGGACGGCATCGCGATCGTGGGTGCGTGGGTGAAACCGGAGGCCGCCGTCCCGCTCGACTGGGACTCTCCGCCGCCGGTCGAGGGACGGGTGCTCGATGCCGGTGGCAACCTGCTGGCGACCTGCGGCGGCTGACCCTGGTCGCCCTAGGCGTCGAGGACGCCGAAGTGCCCGTCCAGCTGGGACAGGCCGCTGTCCTCGTCGCTGATCACCACGGGCAGCACCTCCTCGCGGGCGGGCACGTCCAGCCCCTGGATCCGCTCCAGCAGCATGGTCGCCGCGCGCAGGCCCAGTTCCCGCGACGGCAGGTGGGTGACGTGGATGCCGGCCGGCACGAGCAGCACCAGGGGCAGCCCCCCGAAGGAGACGATGCCGATCCGCGGGGGCATCATGCCCGCCCCGGCGAGCACCCGGATCGCGCCGGAGGCGAGCTTGTTGTTCGCGGCGAAGATCGCGTCCGGCGGCTCGGGCAGGGCGAGCAGGGCGCGGGTCGCCTGCTCGCCGCCGCTCACCGTGTAGGTGGTGCGGACGGACAGCTCCGGCGCCGGGTCGGCCCCGGTGGCGGCCCGGACGGCCGTTGCCCAGCCGGCGGCCCGCTCGTCCGCGGTCTCGACCAGCTCCGGGCCGCTGATGCAGCCGATCCGGGAGTAGCCCGCCTCGAACAGCAGGCGGGTCGCCGCGGCGGAGCCGGCCCGGTTGTCGGCGACCACCGAGTCGACCGCGCCGTTCGGGGCCCGGCGGTGGACGCACACCACGGGGACGCGCCGCTCGAGCGGCAGGTCGAGCCGGGCGGTCTTGCTGCTGGGCACCATGATGATCCCGGCGACGGGATCGCTCACCGCTGCGCGCAGGTACTCCTGCTCGCGCTCGGGGTCCTCGTCGGTGTTGCACAGCATCACCGAATAGCCGTCGGCCCGGGCGAGGTCCTCGACGGCCCGGGTCATGGCGGTGAAGAAAGGGTTCTCGATGTCGGGGATCATCATGGCGATGACCTCGGATGCCTGTCGGCGCAGGCTCCGCGCCGTGCGGTTCGGGGTGAAGCGCAGCTCGCGGGCGGCCTCGCGCACGGCGAGCGTCTTCTGCTCGGAGACGCCCATGCCGTTGAACACCCGCGACACCGTCGCCGGCGAGACCCCCGCCAGCTTCGCGACCTCGTAAATCGTCGCCATCACGCACCCCCCTTCGTCCGGCTCGCGTGCGTGCACCGTGCTGGGCACACGCCGAAATCGATTGCACCATATTCCGTGACGTGCACAAAACGACGGTCACGACACCTCGCCCACGATCCCGTCCGCCCCCGCGATCCCGTCCGCCCCCGCAGCCCCGCCCGCACCGGCCACGGCCTGGGCACCCGCCGCATCGGTCCCGGCCGCGGTGGCGCGGGGCGTCACGGCATCCGCGCCGGCCTCGACCGAGACTCGCCCGAGGTTGCCGCCGCGGTCGCCGTCACGCAGCACCGCGACGTGCAGCGCGCCCGCCGCGCATCGCACCGACACCTCCGTCCCACGCACGTCGACCGTGCCGTAGCCGGTCGAGCAGACCCAGGGCCAGCGCCCGTCGCGCGCGAGGTGCATCTCACCGTGCGCCTCGTCGATGCGCACCCCGCTGCGCGCCTGCAGCACGGTCCACCCCGCCATGGCGCGCGCGTAGTGGTCGCCGCATTCGATCTCGTTGTAGGGGTTGCGCCGGCGCCCGTCGTGCCGGGTCCACAGCGCATCGAGCACGGCGTCGGCCTCGGCATCCAGCCCCTCCCACAGACAGTGCGCGGCGACCTGATATTCGATGCCGCTCCACACCTCGTCGCTGTAGCGGGTCGGCACCTCGGGGCGGCCACCCGCCGGCCACGAGCACATCAACAGCCCCGAGTCCTCCGCCGCGTCGGCATAGACGCGGTACGGGTGTTCGAAGTCTTCGAAACCGTGTTTCAGGTTCGTGCGCACCACGTGCTGCAGGGCCGTGCGCACGTGCTCGGGCGGCAGGATGTGCCCGAGCCCGAGCTGGTGCGCCCACCACTGCCCGATCAGCTGATCGCTGAGCGTGCCGCCGAGCCACTGAAAGTCGCTCGGGTCGCCCGGGTCGAGCGTCTGGATGTAGTGCGTGCCATCGAACAGCAGCTCGTCGTAGCGCCGCGATCCCGATTCGAAGCGCTCGCGCACCTCCCGCTCCGCCTCGGCATCGCCCACCATGCGCGCGAGCTCCTCGAGTGCGCGCAGCGCCGCGAGCCAGAGCGTGCCCATGAACGTGTTCACACCCGCGAGGTCGATGTCGTGGGTGCTGGGCTGGATGCCGCGAAGCACGCCGTCGCCGTCGGCATCCCATTTCTCGGCGATGTGCCGATACAGTGCGTAAAGCCTCGGCCAGCGCCGCTGCACCCACTCGCGCCCAGCCCCGCGCTGCGCGTCACGGAGCGATTTGAGGATCGTCGCGAGCATGCCGTCGAGGGCCGGTTCCTCGGGCCCGCCGATGTGCTCATCCCACATCTGCCGCAGGTACACGGGCACCCGGAGCCGGTGCGGGATCGCCCCGTTCGGCGCCTGCATGACGTCGAACTCGGTGTCGCGCATATTGCGCTCGAGGCAGGGCCACAGCGCAGCGAGCGCCGCCTCGTACTGCCACACGTGGGTGCAGTTGAGCGGGCACGAACCGCCGAACGCACCCGACCACATGGTGGTGGATGCCCCGAGCGAGCCCTCGTACCCATAAAAGCGGCCGTCCGCCCCGACGAAGCAGGTCGGGCTGCGCACGAGCGACGCCTGCGCCGCCATCCGGTCGACCGTGCGCGCGTCGAGATCGGAGTCGAGCAGCGTCTGCGTCCACGAGAGCGTCTCGTCGACGAGCGCGTCCCACTGCGTCGCCACCTGTCGCTCGACGTCCAGGGCATCGAGGTAGCGGCCGGCGTAGGCGTTGCCGATGTAGAAGCGCGAACCGCCCCACTCGGGGTGCGGCTGCCCGAACTGCTCGATGTCGACGAAGCGGTTGGCGAAGTGCCACGACATGCTGAAGCGGATCACCCGGGTCTGCCCCGGCTCCAGCCAAAACGGCACGCCGATCACCCCGAGCCACGAGCGGCCCGGGGCGCTCGGCCCCTCGCCCGAGCGCGGCGCGTGCAGCTGCGGGTCGGCGATCGTGGGCGCGAGCTCCAGCTTCGCGCGCCCATCGGCGAGCGCCCGCGACTCGAGGAACGACACCAGGTGCTCCACCCCCGCGCAGCGCGGCAGCGCCGCCGCCCGCTCGTCGTCGGCGGCGAGCACCATCTGCCCCGCGAACTGGGCGCTCTCGGCCAGCGCGGGATTGTCCATCACCACGCGGGTCCAGCCCTTGCCGCGCACCATCCGGTTCACGTTGCCGCCAAGCCCGGGGGTCACATCGGCGATGGGCGAGACGCCATCCCACCCCACGGCGTTCAGCAGCGAGCCCGCCAGCGTGCCGTGCACCTCGATGGGCCCGTCGTTGCGCAGCGTGAACTCGAACATCGCGGTCGGGATGCTGCTGGTTTCCACGTCTCCCGGCACCATCGGGTTCAGCACCCGCATCGTCACGTGCAGCGGCACCCGATCGTCGGTGAACTCGACGTCGGCGACGGGGTAGGTGGCGCTGAAGCGGGCCTGCGACATCGTGCCGACGCGCTCGGCGGCATCGAGCATCCACTCGGGAACCTCGCCGTCGGTGACCAGCGGCGCCGCGGGGTCTGGCGCCGGGGCGCCCTGCAGCATGGTGACCACCTGCACCGGGGGCTCGATCCGCGCGAGGCGCAGCCAGAACCCCGTGCCGGGAAGCGCGCCGCGGTGGTTCGGCATGCCGCTCAGCTGCCACTGCCGAAGCGAGCCGTCGGCGCCCACGGCGAATCCCCCCGTGCCGATGCCGCCGACGGGCATGGCCAGTGCGGGTGCGTCGGTGTGGTGGACGCGCTGACGAAGAACGGGACTCATGGCGTGCTCCTTTGCTGCGAATTCGCGGATGGGCGCCCGGGGTGCGGCGCGGTGCCGCTGCGAGGCGAGAACGGGGAGAGGGCCGGGAGCGCGACACCCGCGCGCACGACGGTGGGCCAGGCCGCACCGACGGCGAGCGCGGCGAGCAGGCCCGGCGCGATGGCGGCGAGCCCGGGCAGGCCCGACATGGCGAACCAGGCCAGCGCGCTGCCCACCGTCGCGACGGCGAGCGCCGGCAGCGGCGAGCGCAGCAGCGCGTAGCAGGCGACCAGGACGATCGCGCGCAGGGTGTGCTCGGGTCGGGCGATGCACAGCGGGAGCGCGACGATCGCGATCAGCGCGAGCACCAGCGCGGCGAGCGCGCCTGCGGCCGCGGCGATCGAGAACACCGCGGAGCCGGTCTCGGCCGCGGCGTACGCGGCGATCAGGCTGAGCGCCGCGGCGAGCCCGCACGGCAGCACGATCGCCTCGGCGCGCAGGGCGCGGTGCCACCAGCGCCGCCCAGCGCCGGCCTCGCGCTCGAACAGTTCCGCGTGCAGGCGTTCGATGCACACGAGCAGCAGCGGTGCGCCCACCGCACAGACGAGGAGGGCGAGCAGCGGGCTCTCGGCCCCGAACAGCGCGCCGACAAGCAGGGTGGGCGCGAGGAGTGCGCACCCGCACACGAGCAGCACGGGCAGGCTGCGCCAGAACGCCATCGGCAGCCGCCGCAGCACCGGATCGGGCTCGCGCTCGCGGCGTGCCAGCTGGGCACCTGCGGACCCGTGCCCGCGCACCTGAGCAGCCATGGCCTCAGCCCTTCAGCCCCGAGGAGGCGACGCTGGCGACGAACTGCCGCTGGAAGATGAGAAACACGATCAGCAGCGGGGTCACCACCATCGTGATCGCCGCGAAGACCACGGCCGCGGGCGCCGCGCCGAACCCCTGCTGCAGCACGACCAGGCCGAGCGGCAGGGTCATGTTCTCGGGGCTGGAGAGGAAGATCAACGGCCCGAAATAGCCGTTCCAGGATGCCTCGAAGCTCAGGATGGCAAGCGCCGCGATCGCCGGTCCCGCCAGGGGCAGCAGCATCCGAAACAGAATCCACAGGTGCCCGGCGCCGTCGATCTTCGCCGCCTCGTCGAGCTCGCGCGGGATCGTGCGGAAGTACTGCGTGAGGAAGAAGATCTGGAAGACGTTCACGAGCGCGGGAAGCCACAGCGCGGCGAGCGTGTCGACGAGCCCGAGCTGGCGCATCATGATGAAGATCGGGATGATCACCAGCTGCGCCGGGACCATGAGCGCCGAGAGCATCACGACCAGGAGCGGCCCACTGCCACGGAAGGCGACGCGGGCGAAGCCGTAGGCGGCGAGCACCGAGAAGGTCAGCGAACCGCCCGTGACGATGACGGCGAGCAGCACCGAGTTGAGAAACTGCTGGCCGAACGGGACGTACTCGAACACGTC
>JAGQTK010000012.1:308-21925 GCA_020439065.1 Microthrixaceae bacterium | reverse complement strand
CGCACATCCTCTCGCTCAGCCCCCCGCTGAACATCACCCCGCGCTGGCTCGGCGCCCACGTCGGCTACACCCTGGCGAAATACGGGATGTCGATGGTGACGCTGGGGCTCGCGGCCGAGTTCGCGGGCGACGGGATCGCCGCGAACACGCTGTGGCCGGCGACGACGATCCAGACCGCGGCGATCGCCAACACGCCCATGGGGGAGCAGCTGATGGCGGTCAGCCGTACGCCCGAGATCTACGCGGACGCGGCCTACGAGGTCATCACGCAACCGGCGACCACGTGCACCGGCAACTCGTTCATCGTCGAGGAGGTCCTCGCCGCCGCCGGGATCACCGACCTGTCGAAGTACTCGCCCGGTGTGCGTGAGGAGCAGCTGCGCCGAGACATCTTCCTCGACTGACGTCGCGCGCACGGCAGCGGCCGCGCGGTGCTCCCGTCGCGTCGGTGCCGTGCCCACCGGGTCAGCCGCGCGCCGCGAGCTCGCGACGCCGCATGCGCACGAGGGATGCCGCGGCTCCGACGATCACCACGCCGACGAGCCACCACAGCCCCTTCGGGTCGATCGCGTCGTGCACGACGGTCGGCGCCGCGACCAGTGGCGAGAGGTTCACCGCCCATTCGGGCAGCTGGAACAGCGCGCCGAACAGGCCGAGGAGGATCCCGAGCATCACCAGGGTCCACCCGAGCGGAATCGTCGCGCGGGGCAGGAGCACGAACAGCAGCGCCGTGGCCACCACGAACACCGCTGCGGCAAGCGCCTGCCCGCCCGCCGTCACGAGCGCGTCGTGCGCGAGTGACCAGTCGCCGCCGCTGGCGAGCACACCGAGGATCGCGCCGAGGAGGCCGGCGGTGAGGACGGAGACGATCCCCACCCCGGCGATCAGCAGGTAGCTCGCGAGCCACCGGACGCGGTGGACGGGCGCCGCGAGCACCAGCTCGGCGGTGCCGTGGACCTCGTCCTGCCGCGCTCGGCACACGGTCTGCACGCCCGCGCAGGCGCCGAGGAGGCCGACGATCATGAAGAAGATCACGACCATCCCCTGCCCGAGGCCGCCGCCCCCAGCCAGCGCGTCGAGCAGGTGCTGCACGGCCGGGATATCGGCGCTGAGCGCATCGATGACGGAGCCGAGGCTCGTGGCGAGCATGCCGGTGAGCAGACCGCCGATGGCCCAGCCCAGCAGCGCCCCCAGCTGTGTCGCCACACGAGCGTGATGGGCGTCGAGAAGGTGCTCTCGCGGGCATCCGCACGGCCGGACCGAGCGTGCAGCGGCGCCGCACCGATATCGCGAGCTGCCTGCAACGCGGTCGCCAGCGCTGCGAATGCCACGGCCGCGGCGAGGGCGCATGCCAGTGGCCAGAGCAGGTTGTCGGAGAAGGGCCGGGAATTCTCGATCCAACCGAAGGGCGAGAGCCAGGCGAGCCACGAGCTTGTGATCCGCTGCAGGTCGCCGCTGGGCGTGCCGAGCGCGTTGCCGATCCCGGCGAGGAGGAAGGTGACCAGGAGCACCCACACCGCGATCGCGTTCGCGGCGCGCGAGGTATGCACCAGCTGCGCCGCGGCGAGGCCGACGCCGAGGAAGCACAGCCCGGCGGCACCCGAGGCAAGGCCGGCGACGAGGGATCCGAACGGGTCGTACCCTGCGCCTGCGAACGCGACGAACACGAGCGCCGCCAGCACGAGGTTTGCGAGCGCGCCGTGGATCATGGTGGCGAACAGCGGCGTGAGCCGGCCCGCGGGGGTGGCGACGATCAGCTCGGCTCGGCCTTGCTCCTCTTCGGTGCGCGTGTGGCGCACGGCGAGGAAGCTGCTCATGAACGCGGCCATCATCGCCAGGAACGGCAGGATCAGAAACAGCGTGAAGGCCTCGAGCTGGGCGCCGGAGGGCAGGCCGCGAAAGAGCATGATCACGGGATTGGCCATCACCGCGGCGAGCACCGCGACCCGGTCGCTCTCGCCGCCATACGCCGAGGAAACACCGCCCACCGACGCCGCAGCCAGCGCCGCGGTGCCGAGCAGCCACAGCAGCAGCTGCACCCAGTCGCGGCGCAGTCGCTGTGCGAGGAGGGCGCGCATCATGCTCGCACGCCCTCCTCGCGCGCGTCGGCCTCGGTCTCGCCGTGCGCGGGGTCGCCATAGTGCCGCAGGAACAGCTCCTCGAGCGAGGGCGGCGCGATCCGCAGCCCCCGCACCGGGTGCGCGGCGAGCAGCGGCAGCACGGAGGGTGCGGCGTCGCTGTCGACCGTGAACCGTGCGCGCCCGCTCGAGTGTGTGGCATCGTGCGCGGCCGGGATGCTCGCCACGAGCGAGAGGTCATCCGCCTCGAACGAGATCTCGGTGCGTGTGAGGTGTCGCAGCTGATCGAGGGTGCCCGACTCTGCGATGCGCCCGGCGCGAATGATCGACACTCGATCGCACAGCACCTCCACCTCGGAGAGGATGTGACTCGAGAGCAGCACGGTCGCGCCGCGCTCGCGCAGGCGGGCGATCTCGTCGCGGAACACGACCTCCATCAGCGCATCGAGCCCGCTGGTCGGTTCGTCGAAGACATACAGCTCGGCGGGCACCGAGAGGGCTGCGATCAGCGCCACCTTCTGCCGATTGCCCTTCGAATACGCCCGGCCCCGGGTGTGCGGGTCGAGGGCGAAGGCATCCTGCAGCCGCGCCCGCTCCGCGCGATACTCGGGATGGCGCGTGTGTGCGCCGCGCAGGCGCGCGAGGTAGTCGATCGCCTCACCGCCGGTGAGGTTGGGCCAGAGGCTCACATCACCCGGCACGGCGGCGATACGCCGGTGCAGGGTTGCCGCATCCCGCCACGGGTTCGCATCGAAGACTCGCACGATGCCGCTGCCGGCGCGGGCGAGGCCGAGCAGGATGCGGATGGTGGTGGATTTTCCGGCGCCGTTGGGGCCGAGAAAGCCGTGCACCTCGCCGGGCGCGACATCCAGGTCGAGGCCGTCAAGGGCGTGGACAGGGCCGTAGCGCTTGCGCAGGCCGCGGGTGTGGATGACGCTGCTCATGGCACAGACGGTACGCCCGTCGCCCGGGCGCGGGAAGTCCTGGTCGGGCAGGGTTCCCGCGGCTGCCCGCGGCTGCCGCGGTCGGTGCGTGAGACGCGTCGTGCCCGGCCGGATGTTCCCGACCGGGCACGAGGGCACGTGCGAGTGCGGTGGCCGCTACCGCGCGCCCCGTGCGCCTCCGGAACGCAGGGTCGCGATCGTCTGCGACCACACGTCGGCATCGCCGACGAGCGGCGGGATCGAGATGCGGTCGGCGTAATCGCCGTGGCGGGCGACCAGCGCGGTGCCGACGTCTTTCGGCTCAGCCGTCACCGCGAACAGGTCGAGGACCTCGTCGCTGATCAGCCCGGTCATCCGCTGCCAGCGGTCGGGGCTCTTCTCGACCGACAGCGCGTGCAGCCGGTCGCCCAGCTCACCCATGTCGTGCGCTTCCCACACACCGCGGTAGCTCGGGGTGCTGCCGTAGAACGCGACCTGGTAGCGGATGCGCTCGCGGTTGGCCGCAAGCTCCTCCTCGGTGGCGCCGGTGATCAGGAAGCCCCCCGCGGTGATCGCGAGATCGTCCCGGCTGCGGCCGCCCTTCTCGAGCCCACGGTCGATCGCCGGCATCATGACCTTGTCCATGTACTCGCGGGTCCAGAACCCGTGCAGCACGATGCCATCGGCCACCTCGGCGGCGGCCTCCGTCAGGCGCGGGCCGACCGAGGCGAGCCATACGGCCGGCGGCGCCTGCGTGTGGGTCTCCGGCACGAAGTACTCGGTCATCAGCGAGTGCTCGTAGAACTCGCCGCTGAACGCGAGCGGCTCACCGGTGCGCCACGACTCCCAGATCTCCTTCATCGCCACCACGAACTCGCGCATGCGCGCGGTGGGCTGCGACCAGGGCATGGAGAAGCGGCGCGTGACGTGCGCGCGCACCTGGGTGCCGAGGCCGAGGTGGAAGCGGCCACCGCTGAGCTCATTCAGCCCGTGCGCCGCGTACGCCGTCGTCATCGGCGTGCGCGCGAACGCGACGGCGATCTTGGTGCCGAGGTCCATGCCCGGCGCGTGCTGGCTCGCCACGGCCGACGCGACGAACGGGTCGAATTTGACCTCCGCCGCGAAGATGCCGTCGAAGCCGAGCTCTTTGGCGAGTGCGGACGCGCCCTTGATCTCGCTGAGGTTCCCCGGCAGGCCGGTGTCGACGATCACGGCTACTTCGCCAGCTGACCCGAGAACGGCGACGCCGGCAGACCCTCGGCCAGCGGGCGGAAGTCCTCCTCCATCGCTCCGGCGAGGTCATCGAACTCCCACGGCTGCTCGTTCTGCACGCTCGTGATCTCTTCGGGCACGTTGTAGAGACCGACCTTGTAGCCGCCGGCCGAGACCACGCGGCTCGTGAGCCACGAGGAGCGCTCGCTGGCGAGGTAAGCGGCCAGTGGGGCGATGTTGTCGGGAGACATGCGAGGGTCGACCGCGGCCTCGGTGCTGCCGGCGTTGCCGACACGCTTCGAGTCGGGGATGGTCGCGGTCAGGCGGGTCGCCGCGCTCGGGGCGATCGCGTTCGCGGTCACACCGTAGCGGGCCATGCCCTGTGCCAGCGAGTACGTCAGGCCGACGATGCCCATCTTGGCCGCCGCGTAGTTGGGCTGGCCGGGCGAGCCGTGCAGGCCCGAGACCGAGGTGAAGTTGATGATGCGGTAGTTGCCCTCGGGGTTGCGCTGCTCGCGCCAGTACGCGGTCGCGGGGCGGAGGGTGCTGTAGTGACCCTTCAGGTGCACGCGGATGACCGCGTCCCAGTCCTTCTCTTCGAGGTTGAACATCATGCGGTCGCGCAGGATCCCCGCGACGTTGACGACGATGTCGAGGCCGCCATAGGTGTCGATGGCCGTGCGGACGAGGCGCTCGCCGGTGGCCACGTCGGCGATGTCGCCGCCGTCACTGACGGCGTGGCCGCCCGCGGCGACGATCTCGTCTGCCACCTTCTGGGCGGGACCGGTGTCGCCGCCCGTGCCGTCGGGATTCGCACCGAGGTCGTTGATGACCAGGCGCGCGCCCTCGCGTGCGAAGTACCGCGAGATCGCAGCGCCGATCCCGTTGCCACCGCCGGTGATGATGGCGATTCTGCCCTCAAGAGCTCCCATGACTACTCACTTCCTTGTGATTGCGTACAGCCGTGATTGTGTACAGACACTTTCCCTCGGGCGCCCGTAACGCAGGCGGGGGAGGCCGGTCACGGTCACACTAACATTGCGGTCTCGCGTTTGTATACATTAGGGTCGACTTGTGCTGGGCAATTGAGGCGACGCCACCTGCTACCTCTTTGGAACCGGCACCTCGCACGTGAACGGCGAGGCGGTGTGCGCCCGGAGAACCACTCCGCGGCGGGCTCCGGCACAGCAGTTCAGCCCAAGGAAATCAGTACACAGAGAAGTGTTGATGCCTGTGCGGCGCGCAGACGAGGAACGTCTGTTCGCGAGCGCAGGCATCTGCTCGGAGGGAGCACGCATGTCAGCAGGACCTGTCCCAAAGCCCATTCCCGAGACGAAGGAGTTCTGGGAAGGGACGTTGCGCGGAGAGCTGCGCATCCCGCGCTGCAGCGCGTGTGACCGTCTCTTCTTCTACCCGCGCGCGTACTGCCCCTTCTGCTCCTCGGACGCCATCGTCTGGGAGACCGCATCGGGCGACGCGACCCTCACCTCCTACGTCATCAACCACCGGCCGTTCCCCGACTTCGAGTCGAGCGAGCCGCAGATCATCGCGCTCGTCACGCTCGCCGAGGGCGTTCGCATGATGACCAACCTGCGCGACGTCGAGCCCAACCCGGAAGCGCTGTCGCTCGGCATGCCCCTCACCGTTCGCTTTGAGCCTCGTGGCGACCAAGCACTGCCCATGTTCGTCCCGAAAGAGGTGAAGTAATGCTGAAGAGCATGCACGGTGGAAACATCGCAATCGTTGGCGCAGCAGAGACCGATGAGGTCGGCGTCCTTCCCAACACGTCCGTGTACGAGCTGCACGCCAACGCAGCGGTTCGCGCGCTCGCCGACGCCGGCCTGACGGTCGCCGACGTCGACGGCTTCGCCACGACCATGCCGAACGCCCTGGAGGTCGCCCACTACCTGGGCATCCGTCCCAGCTGGCTCGACGGCACGATGGTCGGCGGCTGCAGCTACATGCTGCACGTGCGGCACGCGGCGGCCGCAATCGCCACGGGCGCGGCATCCGTCGTACTGATCACCCACGGTGAGTCGGGTCGTTCGCGAGTGGGCATGCCCCCGATGGTGCGCAACCCTTCTTCGCCAGCGGGCCAGTTCGAGCAGCCCTTCGGTGCGCTCGCGCCGTACGCGTCGTTCACGACGCCCGTGATGTCGTTCCTCGAGAGCCGTGGCCTGACCCGCCGCGACATGGCCGAGGTCGTCGCCACCCAGCGCGAGTGGGCCATCCCGAACGAGCGTGCGTTCCGTCGCAAGCCGATCACCGTCGACCAGATCCTCGAGGACAAGCCGCTCTCGTACCCCTTCACGAAGGACATGATCTGCGTCGTCACCGACGGCGGTGGCGCACTGGTGCTCGTGAGCGCCGAGCGTGCGAAGGACATGAACCTGGCGAAGCCGGCCGTGTACCTGATGGGCTCGGGTGAGGCCACCGAGAGCCCGATCGTCTCGCAGATGGATGACCTGAACAGCTTCGGCGCGTTCCGTCGCTCGAGCAAGGACGCCTTCGAGAGCGCCGGCATGACGCCGGACGACATCGACCACGCCATGTTCTACGACGCGTTCGCGCACCTGCCGCTCTACATGCTCGAGGACCTCGGGTTCGTGGGCCGTGGCGAGTCGGGTGCGTTCTACGCCGAGGGCCACTCGCGCCCCGGCGGACGCCTGCCGATCAACACCACCGGTGGCGGCCTCTCGTACACCCACTCGGGCATGTACGGCATGTTCGCCATCCAGGAGTCGGTCCGCCAGCTCCGCGGCGACGCCGTCGTGCAGGTTCCGAACCTCAAGACGAGCTTCGTCCAGGGTGTCGGCATGATGTTCGCGGCGTCCGGAAGCCTGGTCCTCAGCAACCAGGCCGGCTAGTCAAAGGGAGGCGCGGATATGCACATGCGCGCGAGTGAAGTCGCATATCTGCGCCTCCGAGAAGAGATCATCCAGTGGCATCTCCGACCGGGGATGCCACTGGGTGAGATCGAAACCGCGCAGCGGATGGGTGTCTCACGAACGCCCATCCGTGAAGCGCTCTCGCGCCTGGCCGCCGAGGGCCTGGTGGCCAACGGCCCCGGTCGAACCATGGTCGTCGCCCCGCTCTCGCAGGAGACGATCCGCCACATCTACGCGTATCGCGAAGCGCTCGAGACCCAGGCGGCCCGCCTGGCAGCCCGCCGGCGAGACCGCGAGGTGTTCGAACAGCTCCGCGACGCGTTTCTCGCGGGGCCCACCCCGGGCGGCGTCGTCGACGACGAGACGCCCTACTTCCTCGCCGACCGGCTCGACCTCGCCATCGACGATGCGACCGGCAACCCGTACCTGGTCAACGCGCTGCGCGATCTGCGCGGGCACCTGGCCCGCGTGCGCCGCCACGCCAAGCTCGACCCCTCACGCCTGGTCGCCGCGACGGCGGAGCACCTCCTGATCGTCGAGGCGATCCTCGCGCAGGACGAGATGCTCGCGATGCGCGCCACCGGCGTGCACCTGTTCAACAGCATGAACAACATCCTCGCGACGGCGACCAACATCAGTGCCGCGAACGAGGCGGGCGCTGTGGCCGGTTCGGGCGAGGTGGATGCCGCAGCTCCGGGCGCGGAGGACGAGGCGGCGGAGCGCCCCTAGGAGTCTCCGGACGCGCCGCGCGGTTCGGCGGCGCGCGTCACGTGTCGGCGAGCTCGGCGGCGCAGACCCGGGTGTGCTCGCGCAGCACCCGTTCGGTGTCGGCGCCGCGTGCCGCAACGGCGCCCGGACGCGGGTCTGGATGGTTTGAGAAGCGCGGTGCGATCCCGGGCTGCACCCCACCGCTTGCGGTCGGGACGATCGCGCCCCGTGCACGCATGTGCTCGTGCGCCAAGGACTCTGCCACCGAGAGGATGGGCGCGACGCAGGCATCGCTCCCGTCGAACAGCGCCGTCCACTCCGCCCGGCTGCGCGAGCGGAACCGCTGCGCGAACGTCTCGCCGAGCGCGGGCCAGGTGCTCCGATCGTGCTGGCGCGCCGGATCGAAGTCGACCTCGAGCATGCGCAGCAGGAGCTGGAAGAACTGCGGCTCGATCGCGCCCACCGACATGAACTCGCCATCCGAGGTCTCGTAGACCCGGTAGAACGGGGCCCCGCCATCGAGCAAGCTCTGCTGGGGAACATCGCTTTGCATCCCCGAGTTGCGCATGCCCATGAAGTTTCCGAGCAGGTGGGCCGCGCCATCCACGATCGCCGAATCGACGACCTGGCCGCGCCCCGTGCGCTGCGCCTCCTGCAGCGCGGCGAGCACCCCCACGACGAGGTACAGGCTGCCGCCGCCGTAGTCGCCGAGCAGATTCAACGGAAACTGCGGGGTCCCATCCGCCTGACCGCTCCCGCGAAGCGCGCCCGCGATCGAGATGTAGTTGATGTCGTGACCGGCGACCGCGCTGAGGGGCCCGCTCTGACCCCAACCCGTCATGCGGCCGTAGATGAGCCGCGGGTTGCGCGCGAAGCAGTCTGCGGGGCCAAGCCCCAGACGCTCGGTGACGCCGGGGCGGTTGCCCTCGAGCAGGATGTCGAACCCGTCGACCAATTGCAGCACGGCCTCCCGGGCCCGGGGATCCTTCAGATCGAGCGTGATGCTCTGCTTGCCGCGGCGGGTGACGTCGTGATCGTTCGCGATCTTCGGCGGCCCGGCCGCGGGCCGGTCCACGCGCACGACCTGCGCGCCGAGATCGGCCAGCAGCATGCCGGCGTGGGGGACGGGGCCGATGCCGGCCAACTCGATGACGCGCAGGCCCGCCAGTGGACCAGTCGGCGCAGTTTCAGTCATGCAATCGCTCCAGTGTGACGTCGTTGTCAGGGGTGAACCGCCGCGCGTTTCTCGGGAACGCCCGTCGTCATCTGTATACACCAGCGGGATGCGGAGCGCTCGCGCGTTCGCGCTCGCCGCCGTGTACGCGCGTTCGGTATACAAATGACCCGGGCGTGGTTAGGCTGGTCCGCACGGCATACATGACGCTGGGAGTCCCGCTTTGACGCGGGTGGGCAACGAGGCCACTCCCGCCGCGGGCAACGACGCTTCGGCGTGATGACCGCGGCACGGCATGACACTACAGAGAGGTAGGGGTGCATTGAGCACGGATACCAACTTCGTTGGAAACGCAACCGGGGCATTGGATGATCTGCGGGTCATCGATCTTGGTTCGGGAATGGCCCCTGCAATCGCCGGCATGTTCCTGGCCGATCACGGTGCGGACGTCTACAAGGTCGAAGAGCCCGAGGGCGATTGGGCGCGATCGATGGCGGGCTTCCAGGTCTGGAACCGCAACAAGCGCGGTGCGGTCGTCGACCCGGCATCGCCGAGCGACGTCGAGTGGCTTGCGACCAACGTGGGCCGCGCCGACGTGCTCATCCTCGGCACGCACGAGCTCGACGATCTCGGTCCGCGAGTCGCCGCCGCCGCGCGTGGCAACCACCGCCTGGTCATCGTGCGCATGCCCGCATACCTCGACGGCGTGACGCCGTGGACGGGCACGCCCGAGTCGAACGGCCTGCTCTCGGCCATGGGCGCGCAGGCCAGCCGCCAGTCGAGCTACGACGGCAACCCCGTCGAGTCGGTCTCGCCGTACATCCTGCACGCGCAGGGACTCCTCGCCGCGCTCGCGGCCATGTCGGCCCTGGTCGAGCGCTTTGAATCCGGCCTCGGCCAGACCGTGACGGTGACCGGCATGCAGGCGCTCATCCAGTTCCACGTGCTCGCGCTCACCTCGCTCGCCGACGCGCCGACCCCTGTCACCTCGATCGGCCCGACCGGCAAGCATCACACCTACCGTCACTTCGAGGCGAAGGGCGGACGCTGGATCGCGGCCGGCGGCCTCGGCGGCAAGTTCGAGACCCGGCTCCTGCAGGAGCTCGGGCTGCAGGAGATCCTCGATCACCCCGATGTGAACGGCAACACGGCCATGCTCCTGCTGCCCGAGCAGCAGTGGGCGCGGACGCAGATCGAGGAGACCTTCGCGTCTCGCACGGTCGAGGACCTCATCACCCTGATGCGCGGCATCGGCATCCCGTGCGGCGAGGTCGCGGCCCGCGACGAGTGGCTCGACAACGAGCAGATCAAGGCCATCGGCATGCGCGTCGAGCTCACGAACGACGACGGCGAGACGATCATCATGCCGGGCGTACCGTTCCGCCTCACCAAGACCCCGGGCTGGGTGCGCACGGCGGCCCCGGTGCTTGCGAAGCGCCCGCTGCCCGAGCCGTGGCCCGACCGCGGCATCGCCCGTCCCGACGGCCACCCGAGGCTGACCCCCGGACCGTTGCACGGGTACACCGTGCTCAACACGGGTACCTTCGTGGCGACCCCCTACGCGGGGTTCATCCTCGCCGAGCTCGGCGCCAATGTGATCAAGGTCGAGCCCCTCACCGGCGATCCGTTCCGCACCTCCGCATACGCCTGCAACCGTGGGATGCGCAGCATCGCAATCGACCTGACCGCGGATGCGGGTCGCGACGCGTTCCACCGCATGGCCGCAGTGAGCCACGTGGTCATCGACGGCATGCGTCCCGGTGTGATGCACAAGCTCGGCATCGATTACGAGGCCCTGTCGCAGATCAACCCCGGGATCATCTCGCTCTCGCTCTCGGCGTACGGCGAGGGTGGGCCCGACTCGATGTTGCCGGGCGTCGACATGGTGCTCCAGGCGCAGTCCGGCATGATGTCCGGGCAGGGCGGCGACAGCGCGCCGGTGGCGAACACCATCGCGGTCAACGACGTCACCGCCGCGGCGCTCACCGCCCTCGCCGTGACCATCGCCCTCTACTCGCAGAAAATCACCGGCGAGGGGCAGCGGATCTGGAACTCGCTCGCGGCGACCGCGACGTTCCTCCAGGACAACGAGCTCGTCCGTTACGAGGGCCGTCCGGAGCCGCACGTCGGCGGCCGCGACTACAAGGGCGCGCACCCACTGCAGCAGTACTACGAGGCAGCCGACGGCTGGATCTATGTCGACACCGATCCGGCCGAGCCGCAGACGCTCGAGGGCCTGGCCCCCGCGCTGGACGCTGCTGGTCTGCTCTCGGCGAGCGAGGGCGAGCTCGCGGACCGCTTCGAGCAGGGCATCCGCGCACTCGGCCGCGAGCGCGCGGTCGAAGCGCTCAACGATGCCGGCCTGCGAGCCGCCGTGTCGCGCACCGTGCCCGAGGTGCTGCACGATGGCGAGTTCATCGACCACGACGTGTTCCACATCCGCATCGAGGATGAGACCGGCGCCCCGTTCCTCACCACCGGTCGTCACGCCGGCTTCACCCGCAACCAGCGCAGCGGCCCACTGCTGCCTCCCGGCATCGGTCAGCACACCCGCCCGGTGCTCGCCGCCGCGGGGTTCACGGAGGAAGAGATCGCCGAGCTGATCGACGCCGACCACGTGCGCGTCGGCGGAGAGATGCTGCACCGCCTCGCCGTCGCCTACCGCTAAGCGACGGCGCCGCCGTCAGCGGCCGCGCGAGCGCCAGCACGCGGCCGCTGACGACGTTCCCCCGATGCAACCGGCACGTGCACCACGCTGCGCGGTCCGTCCCCACACCAGCTGCACCATCCGCAACGCAACAGTCCGCGGCCGAAGGCGACGACGGCCGCCCTCGCATGATCGCCGGCGCGCAACGCAGCGCGCGGCACGCTCGATGAAGAGGAGTCTCAGATGTCCGAAGTACCTACGCTTTCCGGGTCCGATGCCACGGCGGCCTCGCTCCGCGAGTTCGAAGCGCGCGCCCGCGCCTTCCTCGAGGAGCACGTGCCGCGCCGTGGTGACGTCGTGGTGACGGACACGATGAGCGCCGAGGTGGTTGCCGCCGAGCAGGAGCTGCAGAAGAAGATCTACGACGCCGGCTTCGCCGCCATCACCCAGCCCAAGGAGCACGGCGGGCAGGGCCTGGGCGAGGCGGAGAGCATGATCTGGGGCACGCTCTCGGCCGAGTACGCGGTGCCGAGGATGCTGATCGCGATCAGTCACGGCATGTGCGGGCCGATCATCAACCTGCTCGGCACCCCCGAGCAAAAGGCCAAGTACCTGCCGGATCTGTGGCGGGCCGACACGCTGTTCGCACAGATCTTCTCAGAGCCGGGCGCCGGCTCGGATGTCGCGGGGCTGCAGACCCGCGCCGAGCGCGTCGACGGCGGGTGGCTCATGAACGGCCAGAAGGTGTGGACCTCCAACGCCCAGTACTGCGACTACGGCGTGATCGTCGCCCGGACGAACCCCGATGTGCCCAAGCACCAGGGCATCACGATGTTCATCATCAACCTGCGTGACCCCGCCGTGACGATCCGGCCGCTGCGCGTGGCCACCGGCGAGCGCCCGTTCAACGAGATCTTCATCGACAACCTCTTCATCCCCGATTCGGACCGCATCGGGGAGGTCGACCGGGGCTGGGACGCCGCGGTCGCCATGCTCCGCTTCGAGCGCATCTCCATCGGCACGAGCAGCACCAAATCGACCGGTCCGCAGTCGTTCGAAAAGCTCGCCGAGGCCGCCGAGGCCGCCGGTCTGCTGCAGGATCCCGCTGCCCGCGCCGCGCTGGTCGAGGTGTATGTCATGGAGCAGGGCACCGACCTGCTCGCCGTGCGCATGCGTGAAGAGGTCGAGGCGGGCATCGAGCTCGGACCCCGGGGCTCGATCGCGAAGCTCGCCGGGGCGAGCGCGAACTTCCGCCTGAACGAGATCCTGAGTGACATCGCAGGGCTCTCGCTGGTGAGTTGGGATGGCCCGGGCATGGCGTACCCGCCGCTCACGAAGGCCTTCACCGGTGCGCCTTCGTCGTGGACGGCGGGTGGCACGATCGAGATCCAGCTCGGCATCGTGGGCGAGCGGGTGCTCGGCCTCGAAAAGGACCCATCCGTCGACCGCGGCGTTCCGTTCCGTGACATCCGCCGCAGCGCCTAGCCCAGAGTTTCGAAACGAGGAATCGACATGACCCTTCTGCTCAATGAAGACCAGCGGGAACTGCAGCGCTCGCTGCGCGCGATGTTCGAGAAGCAGTCCGACTCGAAGCGGGTTCGCGCCGTGCACGAAGCCGGCGATGGCTTCGACGCCGAGACCTGGGCCGCGCTCGTCAAGCTCGGCGCGACGACCACCCTGATCCCGGAAGCATTCGATGGGCTCGGGCTCGGCTTGACCGAGGCTTCCATCGTGCTCGAGGAGGCGGGTCGGGTGATCGCACCCGTGCCGCTGTACACCACACTGCTCGCCTCGGCGGCGATTCGGGCGACGGGAGATCTCGCGCTCCAAGCGGAGCTGCTGCCGCGGATCGCCTCGGGCGAGACGATCGTCGCGCTCGCCTTCACTGAGGCGGCCGACGCGTGGATCCCGGTGCAGCCGGACGTGACCGCCACCGCCGCCGGCACGGTGACCGGCGCGAAGACGTTCGTGCGCGACGGGCAATTTGCCGACTTCCTGCTCGTGCTCACGGCGAGCGGGCTGGTGCTCGTCGACGCGAACGCCCCCGGCGTCACCCGCACGCCGTTGGGCGTGCTCGATGCGAGCCTGTTCGCCGCGCGGGTGGAGTTCGCCTCGGCGGCTGGTCAGGTGATCGCCGTCGACGATCTCGAGGGCTTCCTCACCGAGGTGGATGCCACCGCGAGTGTGCTCCTGGCGGCGCACCAGTACGGGGCCTACACACGCGCGCTCGCGATCACGACGCAGTACGCGAAGGACCGCTTCCAGTTCGGTCGCTCGATCGGCTCGTTTCAGGGCGTGAAGTTTCCGCTGGCCGCCTGGGCGATGGAGGCCGAGCTCGCGCTCGGCATCCTGCGCCAGGCGACATACCTCGCCGACACGGGCTCGGCGGAGTTCGTGCGTGCCGCGCTGACCGCGCAGGTCAAGCTGCAGGGCATCAGCGCCGCAGGTGCCGCCTGGATGGCGCGCCTGCACGGCGGCATCGGGTTCACGTGGGAGCACGACGCGCACCTGTTCATCAAGCAGGCCAAGACCGCGCAGGTGCTGCTGGGCACGCCGGGGAACCGCAGCGAACGCCTGGCGAGCGCGCTGGGGATCTAGACCCACCGACACGGCGACCGTAACGATGGGGGCCCGGTGCACAGCATGTGCACCGGGCCCCCATCGTTCGCTGCGCGTGGGGCGCCGCTACTGCTGCTTCTTGCGCCGCTTCGCGCTCCAGCGCCACGACCACAGCGCACACAGGAGCGTGAGCAGGAACGGGATCTGGACGACCATGAAGGCGGGCGCGAATCCGGCGCTGTCGGCGATCATGCCGCTCGCGAGCGGTCCGATGATGGCGGCGATGTCGAAGACGATCCAGTACAGCGCGACCGCGAGCCCGGTGCTCCCGTACTTCGTCTCGCCCAGCATCGCCGATGGCACCGCGGCCAATGCACCCCCGGCCAAGCCCATCAGCACGAAGGTCACCATCATCCAGGTGAAATCGCCGGTGAAGATCAGCACGACGAACGCGCCCGAGCCGGCGAGGATACCCATCACGAGCGGCAGGTCGCGTCCCCAGCGGTCCGACGCGAATCCCGCGGCGGTCGAGCCGATCACCTGGGTGACGGCGCCGACGGTCATGAACACGCCGATGACGCCGGTGGTGAACCCGACTGCACCGAGGTAGAGCGGCACCGTCGTGGTGCGCGCACCGTAGAGCGCCCAGCCGACCGCGAAGTGCGCCATGAGCACCGTGATGAACACGGGGTTGGTCATCAGGCTGCGCCACAGCGTGCTCATCTTCACGACCACGCCGTCTTCGCCCACGGCGTCGGAGGTACGCACGTCCTTGGCCTGCCCGAGCGCGAAGAACGCGATCATCGCCGCCAGGAACAGTGCCGTGCCATAGAAGACGAGGGGGATGCGGGGGTTCGCGATGGCGAGGAAGCCGCCGACCGCGGGGCCCGAGATCGCACCGAGTGAGCCGGCCGCGAAGTACATGCTCATGCCGCGGCCGAGCTGATGCGCGGGCACCAGCGCGAGCAGCAGCGCCGTGGCCGACACGGAGAGGGTGGCGCTGCCGAGGCCGCTGACCGAGCGGAAGACGAGGAATGAGACGCCGTCGGGGGCGAGGCCGGCCAGCACGCTGCGCACCGCTTGCAGCAGAAGCCCCGCGAACAGCACCTTGCGCAGGCGCCAGCGCTTGAGCAGGCCGGTGAGGCTCGCGCTCGCGACGAGGCGGAACGCCGCGAACCCACTGATCGCGATGCTCGCGGCGGTGACGGAGATGTCAAACAGATCGGCGAGGGCCGGCAGTGCCGGGCCCACCACGCCGAAGCCGAGGTTCGTGAGGAACGTGACCGAGGCAAGGATCCAGACGGCGGTGGGAAGTCGCTCGCGCCCTGGGGCCGTCACCGTGAGTCGACCGTGTTGTACACACCGATGGTGTGATTCGGTCGTTCGGGCATCGTTGGGCCTCCCCTGGCAGACAAAGACAACCGTGTCTCGGGTTCAATGTATACCGAAGCTGGCGGGGGAGCGAGTCGGACAGTGTAATACAGCGGCACGAACGCATGCTGAGCGCGTGCGCCCCCGGGCGGCCTCCGCGGGCGCACATCTATACACCGGAAGTCATCCATGTATACAATTGGCCAGCGACATCGGCGTCGCGGTGTCACCGAGCTGTCAGCAGTTTGCGCGCGTCGACCGGATCCTTCCGATCCGGTCCGTTCCGTTGGAAGGATCTTCATGACCGTCAACCACCACGTCCGTGTATACAAGAGCGAAGAGCCGCTGGCGCGCGAAGACCAGCTCGCTTGGAAGATCGCCGAAGTCGCGGCCGACCCGGTGGCGGTCGAGCCCGAGGTGGTCGACATGATCATCAACCGCGTGATCGACAACGCGGCGGTGGCCGCGGCATCCATCTCTCGCGCGCCCGTCAGCGCGGCCCGTCAGCAGGCGCTCGACCACCCCGTCAGCGTCAGCGGCGCGGGTGCCACGATCTTCGGCTGCGCGCTCGAGCGCCGCACCAGCCCCGAGTGGGCGGCCTGGGCCAACGGCGTCGCGGTGCGTGAGCTCGACTACCACGACACCTTCCTCGCCGCCGACTACTCGCACCCCGGCGACAACATTCCGCCGATCCTCGCGGTCGCCCAGCACGTGGGCAGCGACGGCGCGGCGCTCGTGCGCGGCATCGCGACCGGCTACGAGATCCAGGTCGACCTGGTGCGCGCCATCTGCCTGCACGAACACAAGATCGACCACGTCGCGCACCTCGGCCCCTCGGCCGCCGCCGGCATCGGCACGCTTCTCGGTCTCGCCCCCGAGGTGATCTACCAGGCGGTTGGCCAGGCCCTGCACACCACGACCGCGACCCGGCAGTCGCGCAAGGGCGAGATCTCGACCTGGAAGGCGCACGCCCCGGCCTTCGCCGGCAAGATGGCCGTCGAGGCCGTCGACCGCGCGATGCGCGGGGAGACGAGCCCCTCCCCGATCTACGAGGGTGAGGACGGCGTCATCGCCTGGATGCTCGACGGCCCCGGTGCAGCCTACGAGGTGCCGCTGCCCGCACCGGGCGAGGCCAAGCGCGGGATCCTCGACACGTACACCAAGGAGCACTCGGCCGAGTATCAGGCGCAGGCCTGGATCGACCTGGCCCGCAAGCTCCACGGTGCGCACCCCGAGCTGCTTGACCCCGCCGCCGTCGAGTCGGTGGTGCTGCACACGAGCCACCACACGCACTACGTCATCGGCTCGGGTGCGGGCGATCCGCAGAAATACGACCCGACGGCGTCGCGCGAGACGCTCGACCACTCGATTCCGTACATCTTCACCGTCGCCCTGCAGGATGGCGCATGGCACCACGTCGACTCGTACACCCCGGAGCGTGCGGGTCGCGCCGACACGGTCGCCCTGTGGAACAAGGTCACCACGGCGGAGGACGCCGAGTGGACGCGTCGCTATCACTCGACCGACCCGAACGAGAAGGCGTTCGGTGGGCGCGTCGTGATCACCCTCACCGACGGCACCGAGATCGTCGACGAGATCGCCGTCGCCGACGCGCACCCGCTCGGCGCCCGGCCCTTCGCCCGCGCCGACTACATCCGCAAATTCCGCCTGCTGGCCGAGCCGGTGCTCGAGGCGGCCGAGATCGAGCGCTTCATCGAGCTGGCCGAACGCCTGCCCGAGCTGACCCCGGCCGAGGTCGCCCAGCTCTCGATCGTCGCCAAGCCCGGCGTGCTGGCCACGGCACCGGCCCCGAAGGGACTGTTCTAGTCATGCTGTACGCGCAGACCTCCCCGTCCGAGAAGCGCCGCGCGTTTCGCGAACGACTCTCGAGCGGGGAGCTGCTGCGCTTCCCTGGCGCCTTCAACCCCCTCAGCGCAAGACTGATCGAGCGCAAGGGATTTGACGGCGTCTACATCTCGGGGGCCGTGCTCAGCGCCGATCTGGGGCTGCCCGACATCGGGCTGACCACCCTGACCGAGGTCGCCGGTCGTGGCCAGCAGATCGCTCGGATGACAGAGCTGCCGGCGATCATCGACGCCGACACGGGCTTCGGCGAGCCCATGAACGTCGCCCGCACCGTCCAGACCCTGGAGGACGCGGGGCTTTCCGGCATGCACATCGAGGACCAGATCAACCCGAAGCGCTGCGGGCACCTCGACGGCAAGGCGGTCGTCGACGAGCAGACCGCGCTCAAGCGCATCCGCGCGGCGGTCGACGCGCGACGCGACCCGAACTTCCTCATCATGGCCCGCACCGACATCGCCGCCGTCGACGGCCTCGACGCGGCAATCGATCGCGCGAAGGCGCTGGTGGATGCCGGAGCCGACGCCGTGTTCCCGGAGGCCATGCGCAGCCTCGCCGAGTTCGAGGCGATGCGCTCGGCGATCTCGGTGCCGCTGCTGGCGAACATGACCGAGTTCGGCAAGAGCGAGCTGTTCTCCGCGCAGCAGCTCGCCGACGTGGGCATGAACATCGTGATCTGGCCCGTCTCCATGCTGCGCATGGCGATGGGCGCGACGGCCCGGGGGCTCGACACCCTGAACGAGGAGGGGCACCTCACCTCGAAGCTCGACGAGATGCAGCACCGCGCCGAGCTGTACGAGCTGATCGACTACGAGGGCTACAACCACTTCGACACCAGCGTCTTCAACTTCGAGATCGCGCGCTGACGCGCCGTCCACGCATAAGGAGCACCCGCATGTCTGCAGAACAAGAGATCAAGAAGGGCCTGGCCGGGGTCGTCGTCGATTACACGGCGATCTCGAAGGTGAACCCCGAAACCAACAGCCTGCTCTACCGGGGGTACCCGGTGCAGGAGCTGGCGGCATCCAAATCGTTCGAGGAGGTCGCGTACCTGCTGTGGCACGGCGAGCTGCCGGATGCGGCGCAGCTGGCCGAATTCGTGCGCACCGAGGTCTCGCAGCGCGCGCTCGACGCCAACGTGAAGGCCGCGATCGACCTGCTGCCGCCCAGCGCCCACCCGATGGATGTCACGCGCACCGCCGTATCGGTGATCGGCGCCTGCGATCCGAACGCCGACGACCCGAGCCCCGCGGCGAACCTCGCGAAGAGCATCGCGCTGTTCGCGAAGCTGCCCGCGATCGTCGCCTACGATCAGCGCCGACGCCGGGGTCAGGAAGAGATTCCGGCCCGCGACGACCTCAGTTATGCCGAGAACTTCCTGTACATGACCTTCGGCGAGGTGCCCGCGCCGGTTGTCGTCGAGGCGCTCAACGTCTCGATGATCCTCTACGCCGAGCACTCCTTCAACGCCTCGACGTTCACCGCGCGGGTGATCACGAGCACGATGAGCGACCTCTACTCTGCCGTGACCGGTGCCGTCGGTGCGCTGAAGGGCCCGTTGCACGGCGGGGCGAACGAAGCGGTCATGCACATCTTCGACGAGATCGGCGAGGCCTCGGCGGTTGCGGGATGGCTCGATTCGGCGATCGCAGACAAGCGGAAGATCATGGGCTTCGGGCACCGCGTCTACAAGCGCGGCGACTCGCGGGTGCCCACGATGGAGGCATCGCTGCGCACCCTCATCGCGCACTATGACCGACCCGACATGCTGGAGCTGTACGAGACGCTCGAGCAGGACTTCGTGGCGCGAAAGGGGATCTACCCCAACCTCGACTACCCCTCGGGCCCGGCTTACAATCTGATGGGCTTCGACACCGTCACGTTCACGCCGCTGTTCGTGGCGGCGCGAGTGACCGGATGGACAGCGCATGTGATCGAGCAGGCCGCGGCCAACGCCCTCATCCGCCCGCTCTCGGCCTACAACGGGGTCGACGAGCGCCACGTGTCGTGATCGGGAGGGGGCGGGTGCCACCGTTGTGGCACCCGCCCCCTCGTCCGTGCAAACCGACGACGCACATCCCGGCGTGCTGTGTTTCACTTTCTGCGCTCTGCTTCGTAGGTGCTCGCGCGGAACGGTTTCGTGTCGCGCTGGCATGCATCCTGCTCGCCGAGCCCGCACCCCAGATCCTGGTGCTCGTCGAGCCGAGTAATAACCCCGACATCGGCAGTACCCGACACCTGGTCGGGGCGCTCAGGGCGTTCCACGGGGCCGTGCTGAGCGTGAGCCAGAACGAAGGCTTGCTCGACGCGGCAGGGGTCGCCACGCGCCTGGAGGTCGGCGCCTGGGCCTGCGCATCGCCGCACGCTGAACCCGGCGTGGCGCTCGCCGGCGCGCGCAACCAAATCGTGTCGGGCGGCCGAAACGTCACACAGCGGTGCGCATGGCGAGGGGAGCGCGCGGGCGTGTAGGCATCCCAACTCGATGCGATAATGTATACGGAAGTTTCTTTTTACGGGCCACCGCTTTGCAAACTCGATGGCGCGCGGGAGAGAATCCAAACGCGAAGTAGCGTGCCACACAACGTCCACAAAGGAGCGAACGATGAAGATCATCGTGTTGGTGAAAGAGGTGCCCGACACCTATGGCGATCGAGAGCTCAGCCTCGAATCCGGTCTCAGCAACCGGAGCGGCGAAGTCGTTCTCGACGAGATCTCGGAGCGCGCCGTCGAGGCGGCCGTGACGTACGCCGAGGCAAACGCCGGCACCGAGGTCGTCGCAATCGCGATGGGCCCCGACACCGTTCCCACCGCTCTGCGCAAGGCGCTCGCAATGGGTGCGGCCAAGGCCGTGCACGTGCTTGACGACGGGCTTGTCGGCGCTGACCTGGGCCTCACGGCAGAGGTGCTCGCCGCGGCGATCCGCCGCGAGGGCTTCGATCTCGTCATGACCGGCAACATCTCGACCGACGGATCGGGCGGATCGCTGCCCTCGATGCTGGGCGAGCTGCTGGCAGTGCCTGCCGCCACCAACCTCGCGTCGTTCCAGATCGACGGCGGCACCCTCAGCGGGCACCGCACGCTCGACCAGGGCTCGTACGAGGTCTCGGCCCCGCTGCCCGCGATCATCTCGGTGACCGAGCGCATGCCCGACCCCCGCTTCCCCAACTTCAAGGGGATCATGGCCGCGAAGAAGAAGCCGTTCGAGACGATCTCGCTCGCAGACCTCGGGATCGCTGCCGACGACGATTCGGTCTCGCGTTCGATCGTGATCTCGGTCGCAGAACGGCCGGCGCGCGCAGCCGGCGTCAAGATTGTCGACGAGGGCAACGCGGGCGAGCAGCTCGCTGACTTCCTCATCGCCCAGAAGCTGGTTTAGGAGCAATTGAGATGACTTTCCCCCAAGACTCCGTCCTCGTGCTCGTTGAGGTGTCGCCGTCCGGCCAGGTGCAAAAGAGCGCCGCAGGCCTGATCGGCGCTGCCGCAGGCGTGGGCACCCCCGTGGCGCTCGTTGTGACCGCACCCGGCCACGGCCAGGCGGCTGCCGAGCAGGCAGCGGCATTCGGTGCAGGCACCGTCCTCATCAACGAGACCGCGGATGCCGCAACCAAGCTCTCGACGCCCGCCGTCGACGCGCTGGTCGCCGCTGCCGCGCAGATTCAGCCCGAGCTCGTGCTGATCTCCAACTCGATCGAAGGCCGTGACGTCGCCGCTCGCTACGCCGCGCGCACCCGCTCGGCGCTCGCCGTGGACGCCATCGGCGTCTCGCGCGACGAAGAGGGCGTCGTCGCCTCGCACTCGGTCTACGGTGGCGCATACCTCGTCGACTCGGCCGCCACGGCCGGCACGCTGGTTGTCACCGTCCGCCAGGGCGCGGTCGACGCCCGTGCGGAGGCCGCACCGCTGAACGCGCAGACCCTCGAGGTCGCCGCCGGCGCCGCGCCCGCCGCCACGATCACGTCGATCGACGACGCCGTCGTCGAATCGGGTCGCCCCGAGCTGCGTGGCGCCGCCAAGGTCGTCTCCGGTGGCCGTGGTCTCGGTTCGGCCGAGCAGTTCGAGCTGGTCAACGAGCTGGCAGACGCGCTCGGTGCCGCCGTCGGCGCCTCGCGCGCCGCGGTCGACGCGGGCTTCGTGCCCACGAGCTACCAGGTCGGTCAGACCGGTGTCTCGGTGTCGCCGCAGCTGTACATCGCG
>JAGQTK010000012.1:0-277 GCA_020439065.1 Microthrixaceae bacterium | reverse complement strand
CGCCGGCATGCAGACCTCCAAGACGATCGTTGCGATCAACAAGGACGAGGACGCGCCGATCTTCGCCGTCTCCGACTTCGGCATCGTCGGTGACGTCTTCACGGTCGTTCCGCAGCTGATCGCAGCCCTCAAGGCACGGAAGGCATAACGATGACGGGGGAGAACCTGGGAACGCACCCGCCCGCCCGCACGCCTCGCCGCGGACTTCCGCGGCCCGGCGATGAGCTTCGGCCCGCTCCAGCGCCGGTCGCGCCCGCCGCGGCAGCGCCCGTGCAAG
>JAGQTK010000129.1 GCA_020439065.1 Microthrixaceae bacterium | reverse complement strand
CACGCACCAGTCGCTCTGGCTCGACGGCAAGCCGCTGTTCTACGACGAGGCCGGCTATGCGGGGCTTTCCGACATCGCGCGCTGGTACATCGGCGGCCTGCTCAAGCACGCCGCCGCCGTGCTGGCGTTCACGAACCCGTCGATCAACAGCTACCGGCGCCTGGTCAAGGGCTTCGAGGCCCCGGTGAACCTCGCCTACTCGGCCGGCAACCGCTCGGCGGCGATCCGCATCCCGATCACGGGCGCGAACCCCAAGGCCAAGCGCATCGAGTTCCGTGTTCCGGATGCCTCGGGCAACCCGTACCTCGGCTTCGCGGCGCAGCTCATGGCCGGCATCGACGGCATCAAGAACCGCATCGAGCCGATGGCGCCGATCGACAAGGACCTCTACGAGCTGCCGCCCGAGGAGGCCAAGAACATCCCGCAGGTGCCGAACACGCTGCTCGACTCGCTCGAGGCGCTCCGCGCAGACCACGAGTTCCTCCTCGAGGGCGGTGTGTTCACCGAAGAGCTCATCAACACCTGGATCAACTACAAGATCGAGCACGAGATTCAGCCGCTGAATCAGCGCCCGCACCCGTTCGAGTACGAGCTGTACTACGGCGTCTAGCCCGCCCGCGCCGAAGGCCCACTGCGAACCGCGGTGGGCCTTCGTCGTTGCGGCGCTGTGGGCGCGGCTATTTGAGTATGCCGCGCAGAAATACCAGGTAGACGATCGCGAAGATCGCAACGACGGCAATGTTGAATCCGAGACGCCACCAGAGCAGGTCTCGGAAGAACAGGATGTCGCAGACGACGATGATCGCGCCCATCAGCAGCAGATACCCGACGATGATGAGATCGCGTTGCATGCGTGTGCTCCCCTCTGGAGCGCGCCCACTGCGCGTCGCCGCCACACATCATGCCACGCGCGCCCTCGCTAGGATAGGCGACGGTGCGCCCCGAGTGTGCCGTTCACCGCTGAACAGCCACGCCGAAGGGACCCCATGACCATCCATGCCGCAGACGAGCCCGTAGGCAACCCCGCACCCGAGCAGCTCGGCAGCACATCGACCGAGCGCACGCGGCCCGCGCGGAAGCACCGCGTGCGCCGCGGCATCCTGATCGCCTTGCTGACCCTCCTCGGCATCGTTGTGGTGGTGGGGATCGTCGGGTCGATCACCCCTGTCCCCTCCGCCATGCTGATCCGCAGCGTGTTCGAGCAGGGCGGCGACGCCGCGGTCCGCGAGATGGAGCCGCACGTTCCCGATACGCCGCTGCGAGAGATGCTCGATGTGGCATATGCCGACGAGGGCACGCCCACCACCATGGATGTTTTCACCACCGCCGAGGTCGGCGAGGTGCTCCCCACGGTGATCTGGGTGCACGGCGGCGCATGGATCTCGGGCTCGAAGGAGAATGTCGACCCCTACCTGCGCATCCTCGCCGCCCAGGGGTATACGACCATCGGCGTCAACTACAGCCTCGGCCCCGAGGAGCAGTACCCGACCGCGGTGCGGCAACTCAACGACGCGCTCGCGTACATCGACGCGAATGCCACCGAGCTGGGGGTGGATGCCGCAAACCTGGTGCTCGCCGGCGACTCGGCCGGCGCCCAGCTCGCCAGCCAGCTGACGACGCTCATCACGAATGACGACTACGCCCAGCTGCTCGGCCTGAAGCCGGCGCTGCGCCAGAACCAGCTGAGCGGGCTGATCCTCAACTGCGGCGTGTTCGACATGCGCGCCATGGCCGAGCTCGAGGGCCTCGTCGCGTGGGGCTTCCAGGTGTCGCTGTGGGCATACACCGGCACGAAGGACTGGAGCGCGAGCGCGCCCGGTGCCACCATGTCGACGCTCAACTTCGTGAACGACGGCTTCCCACCCACCTACATCAGCGGCGGCAACGGCGACGGCCTCACCTGGCTGCAGTCGATCCCGATGAGCCACGCGCTGCGCGATGTCGGCGTCGATGTCACGACACTGTTCTGGCCCATGGGCCACGAGCCGAAGCTGCCACACGAGTACCAGTTCCACCTCGACACCCCGGAGGCGCAGCAGGCGCTCGACGCGACGATCAGCTACCTGGCGCAGGTGACGGCCGCGCGGTAGCGGCCGCGCGGGAGCGCAACGCCGGCGTGCGGTCACACCGCCGCGGCGTCGCTCACCTGAGGGCCTCGCCGTAGAACAGCTTCTCGAAGATCCGGCGCGCGCGACGGGTCACGGCCATGTAGTGCTCCTCCAGCTCGGTCGCCGAGCCCGGCGCGTAGCCGAGCATGCGCGCGATCCCGTCGAGCTGGCGGCGATCGGTGGGCAGCAGATCGCTCGCCCGGCCGCTCCACAGGGTGTTCGCCGAGCGGAGCCGGCTGGCGAGCGTCCAGGCCTCGGCGAGCCGGTCGGCCTGCACCGGGGTCACGAGCCCGGCCGCGGCCGCGGCATCCAGCGCCCCGATGGTCGAGGTGGTGCGCAGCTGCGGGAGCGCTGCCGCGTGCTGCAGCTGCCACAGTTGCACGAGCCACTCGACGTCGCTGAGCGAGCCTGGGCCGAGCTTAAGGTGCCGCTCGGGGGGCGCGCCCTGCGGCAATCGCTCGCTCTCGACGCGCGCCTTGATGCGCTTGATCTCGCGCACCGCCTGCGGTTCGATCGTCGCCGGGTATCGCATCTCATCCGCGAGTGCCATGAAATCTGCCTGCAGCCCGGCCTCACCGGCAACGCCGCGGGCACGCAGCAGCGCCTGCGACTCCCAGCCGTGTGACCAGCGGCGGTAGTACTCCGCGTACGCCTCGAACGATCGCGCCATCGGGCCGTTGCGCCCCTCGGGTCGCAGATCCGCGTCCAGCTCGAGGGGCATCCGGTGGTCCTCGCTGCGGGCGCGAAGCTCGGCGACGAGCGCGAGGGCGAGCGTATGCGCCCGCTCTGGGGCGACACCGCCCGCGCGGTAGACGAACATGAGGTCGGCATCGGAGCCGAAGCCGAGTTCGGCTCCCCCGAGTCGCCCCATGCCGATCACGGCGAACTCGAGGGCTTCGTCTTCGGGCGGCACGATCTCGCGTCGCACGATGCGCAGGAGCGTCTGCAACGTCACATCGGTGATGTCGGTGAGCGTCGCGGAGGTCTCCTCGCGGCTGAGCACCCCGAGCATCGTCCCCATCGCGGCACGGAGCATTTCGCGCCGCCGCAGCGCCCGGATCGCCTTCACCGCATGCGCCTCGTCTTCGCGCCGCGCGAGGATGGCCTCCGCTTCGTCGCGAAGCGCCGCCGCCCCGCGCGGCCGCAACTGCTCGTTGCTCTCGAGCCACGCGGCGGACTCCGGCGTCCACTCCATCAGCTCGCCGACGTAGCGACTGCCCGTGAGCAGGCGCGTCATGCTGTGCGCGGCGACCGAAGAATCGCGCAGCATGCGCAAAAACCAGTGCGTGTTGCCGAGCTTCTCGCTGATCCTGCGGAAGGCGAGAAGTCCATAGTCGGGATCGGCGCCCTCGGCGAACCAGCCGATCATCACCGGCATCAGGTGCCGCTGGATGGTGGCCTTGCGCGAGAGCCCGGCTGTGAGCGCGCGGATGTGCCGCAGCGCGCCGTGCGGATCGACAAAGCCGATCGCGGCGAGGCGGTCGGCGGCTTGCTCGGGCGAGAGCTCCTGCTCGCGATCGGGCAGGGCCGCGACGGCCGAGAGCAGCGGGCGATAAAACAGGCGCACGTGAATCTCACGCACCTCGCGCTTGACGCCCTCCCACAACTCCCAGATGCCGGTGCCGTTGTCGGCGAGTCCGCTGCCGCGGGCCAGCACGCGCAGGCCCTCGGGGGTGCGCGGCATCAGGTGGGTGGGGCTCAGCCGCAGCAGCTGCATGCGGTGCTCGAGCAGCCGCAGCACGCGGTAGTCGTGCGCGAAGGTCGCCGCTTCGGCGCGGCCGATGTATCCCTGTTCGACGAGCGCGTCGAGCGCGTCGAGCGTGCTGCGCTGACGGATCGCCGGGTCGCTGAAGCCGTGCACGAGCTGCAGCAGCTGCACCGTGAACTCGATGTCGCGCAGTCCCCCGGCCCCGAGCTTGATCTGCAGCGGCGCTTCATCGGCCGGAATGTGCGCGGTCACGCGTTCGCGCATGCGCTGCACCGAGTCGACAAAGTTCTCGCGCGCGGAGCTCGCCCACACCATCGGGCGCACCGCCGCCACGTAGTCGTCCCCGAGCGCGGCATCGCCCGCCAGGGGGCGCGCCTTCAGCAGGGCTTGAAACTCCCAGCTGTTCGCCCAGCGCTCGTAATACGCGATGTGCGAGTCGAGCGTGCGCACGAGCGCACCCTTCTTGCCCTCGGGGCGGAGGTTCGCGTCGACCTCCCACAGCGGTGGTTCGATCTCCGGCGCCGACACGCCACGCATCGTCTGCAGCGCGAGGCGGGTCGTGAGCTCGATGGCGCGGGCCTCGCCGAGGGTGGTTCCGGCCTCG
This sequence comes from Microthrixaceae bacterium, assembly GCA_020439065.1. Classification (GTDB taxonomy): domain Bacteria; phylum Actinomycetota; class Actinomycetes; order Actinomycetales; family Microbacteriaceae; genus Microbacterium. The sequence continues at coordinate 1,279 of JAGQTK010000129.1, read as the reverse complement.
CCCGCCCCAGGGTCTGCATCGTGCACGCCCGCGACGAAGATCACGTCGACATCGCTCACGTAGTTCAGCTCGCGCGCCCCGGCCTTGCCCATACCGATGATCGCGAGCCTCGCGGCGGCGACCTCGGCGCGGGTGAACTGTGCGCCGGGCCCGCTCGAGACGCGGGTGCGTGCGATGGCGAGGGATGCCTCGAGCGCCGCCCCCGCGGCATCCGAAATGCGTGCCGCCACCTCCCCCACGGCGTCGACCGGCGCCGGACTGAGCAGATCGAAGCACGCGATCCGCGCGAGCAGCGCGCGATACCGCACGCGCAGCGCCACCCATGCCGACTCGTCGCCGTGTGCCGCGAAGCCGTCGTGGGCGTCCACGGCCGCGAGCATCTGCGTCGCCAGCTCGGCCTGCGTCGGCAGGGTTCGCGGCGCGTCGACGAAGGTCACGAGCTCTTGCGGATGCCGCAGAAAGAAGTCACCGAACCCGGTGGAGGCGCCCAGCAAGGCCCAGATCGCCGGCGCCTGCTCCGCTCGCGCCAGGGCGGCCCGCACGGCATCCGGCGAGCGTCGCGCGATGCGCACGAGCGAGGCCAGCGCGGCATCCGGGTCGGCGGCGATCGACGCCGCGGTCTGCCACGTGGCACGTGGCATCCCGAGCAGCGTCTCGAGCTCGCTCAGCCCCGCGTCGGCCGCCGACAGCTCGGTGAAGCCGATGCGCGCGAGCGCGGTCAGTGAGAACGCACCGGGAACACGCGACATGGCGAATCCGCGTCAGAGCATCTCGAGGTTGCTCTTCAACTCGAATGGCGTGACCTGCGCACGGTACTCCTGCCATTCCTTGCGCTTGTTCAGCAGCACGTAGTTGAAGACCTGCTCCCCGAGCGTCTCGGCGACAAGTTCGCTCTCCTCCATGAACTCGAGGGCGTGGTCGAGGCTCGCGGGCAGCGGCGCGTAGCCCAGCGCCCGGCGCTCGGCGTCGGTGAGCGACCAGACGTTGTCTTCGGCCTCCGGCGGCAGCTCGTAGCCCTCCTCGATCCCCTTCATGCCCGCGGCCAGCAGCAACGCGTAGGCGAGGTAGGGGTTCGCCGCCGAGTCGAGCGCGCGGTATTCGATGCGCGAGCTCTGCCCCTTGCTGGGCTTGTACAGCGGAACCCGCACGAGGGCGGAGCGGTTGTTGTGGCCCCAGCAGATGAAGCTCGGCGCTTCGTCGCCGCCCCAGAGTCGCTTGTAGGAGTTGACGAACTGGTTCGTCACCGCCGAGATCTCTCGGGCGTGATGCAGGAGGCCGG
>JAGQTK010000128.1 GCA_020439065.1 Microthrixaceae bacterium | reverse complement strand
GTGATGCTGAACGCACGGCGCTCTTTGGTGCCATCGGCCTTCTTGATCGCGCCGGCGCCGCTGACGGAGGGAACATTGAACGAGAACGCCTGCGACGAGCCCACGTGCGGCTGCCCGAGCCGGCTGAACAGCACGCGCAGCATCGCGTGCGTGTCGGTGGCCGTCCCCACCGTCGAGCGCGCGTTCGCGCCCATCCGCTCCTGGTCGACGAGGATCGCGGGGCTGACGTTCTCGAGCGCATCGACGTCGGGGCGGTCGGGTGCCGACATGAACTGCTGCACGAACGTCGGGTACGTCTCGTTGATCAGCCGCTGCGATTCGGCCGCGATCGTGCCGAACACGAGCGAGGACTTGCCCGAGCCGCTGACGCCGGTGAAGACCGTGAGACGGCGCTTCGGGATCTCGACGCTCACGTTCTTGAGGTTGTTCTCCCGCGCCCCGACGACACGGATCACCGCGTGCGAGTCGGCGATGTGGGTGGTGGATGTCTCGGCCATGGCGCTCCTGTCGACCTGGACGAGACTACTCGCTGTCGTTCGCGCGGTGGGGCCGGCGCCTGCTCAGCCGCTCGCGCGCTCGGCGTTGACCAGCTCGCGCACGGCCGGCGCGACCTCCTGGCCGAAGTGCGCGAGCACGTTCGGGTCATCGCCCAGCACGATGAACGTGCTGACGCCGTGCGCCACGGTCATCTCGGCAAGCTCTTCGGCCCACGGCGCGCTACCGGAGGGGCCCGCGCCGATGTTGAGCATGCGGCGAATCTCGCGCGGGTCGCGCCCCGCGCCGGCCGCGGCCTCGTCGATGATCGTGTTGGCCTTGGCGAGGTCGCCGGGCTGCAGGTAGGTGAGCGACGGCAGCCAGCCGTCGGCCTTGCGCCCGACCAGCCGCAGCATGCGCGGCTTGAGCGCGCCGATGTGAATGGGGATGTCGTGGGCCGGGCGTGGTCCGCGCTTCGCGCCGCGCAGGCGGTGGAACTCGCCGTCGGTGAACAGCCCGCCGCGCTCAGACGTATCCCACTTGCCACGAATCACGTCGATCGCCTCCTCAAGCGCGACGACCGACTCGGCCGGGGTGAGGCGGGCCGTGCCCATCGACTCGATCGCGTCCCAGAAGCCGCCGGCACCCAGGCCGAGCTCGAAGCGGCCGCCCGAGAGCAGGTCGAGGCTCGCGGCAGCGACGGCGGTCACGGCGGGCTGCCGCAGCGGCAGGTTCAGCACGTTCGGGGCGATGCGGATGCGCTCGGTGCGCGCCGCAACGAAGCTCATCAGCGTCCACGCGTCGAGGAACGCCGGCTGATACGGGTGATCCTGGAACGTCGCGAGATCGAGCCCAGATGCCTCGGCACGCTGTGCGAGCGCCACGGGCGCCATCGGGTCTTGCGCCGTCGGGGTGATGAAGGCTCCGAATTCGAGCCGATGTCCGTAGTCCACTGTGTTGCCTCCTGCCGAGGCAGGCGCCTCGGGTGCTGGTCTATTCCGATGGATGGATGTTCGGGGGATGGCGTTCGGGCGATGGATGCCTGTCGCCGAAGGGCACCGTCAGGCCGAGGCATCCCGCGCAGCGTTGTGTGCGGCCTGCGCCTCGCGGTCGCGGGCGACGGCGTCACCGAGCATCTGCCCGCCACTTCGGAGCAGGGCACGCCGCCAGGGCAGCACGCCCTCGATCTCGATCTGGATCGACATGCTGAGGATCGTTCGGATGATCACGATCATGCCGAGGATCGCGGCCTCCTCGAGGGAGGGCTTCGAGGTGATGGTGCGCACGAGATCGGCGGCGACGAGCACCTCGAGGCCGAGGAGGATCGACGAGCCGAGGGTGGTGCGCAGGATCGTGAACGCCTTCTCACCCGCCTCGCGGCGCGCAAGGGCGCGGGCGGCGAGCACAAGCGCGATGACGAACCCGACGATCATCACGATGACGCCGGCGGTCTCGAAGATCACGGCGATCGTTGAAAAGACGCTCTCAAACTCCACGGGCCCAGCTTAGGGTGTGGGCCCGTGGAGGATCAGCGCGTTGGGGTCAGCCCTGTAGCCCGTGCTTCTCGGCGTGCGTGCTGGCGTGCTTGCCAGCGTGCGTGCCGGCGTGCCCGTGCGTGCCGGCGTGCTTCTCGAGGATCGGCGCCGTGCCGGAGGCGCGCTGCTGCGCGTAGTAGGCGCGGGCCTCGTCCTGCCGCGCGCGCTCGGCCCCCGAGGCGATCGGCGCGCGCAGGTGCTCGGGCGCGTAACCGAACGCGTCGACCAGGTCGAGCGCGTGCGGGCGCAGGCGCCGGCACAGGCGATCGATGTATGCGGTGACCGCCCCGGCGCGCTGCGCCGAGAGCCGGCCGTTGATCAGGTACCAGGCCAGGTGCTTCTCGATCAGGCCGAGCCCGAACAGATCGCGCAGCCAGGTGAGCACCGTGCGCGTACCCTCGTCGTCGATGGCGTTCACGGCGTCGGTGAAGGCCTCCCACTGCAGCAGCTCGCCGTGCGCGCGGGCCGCCTCGATCAGCTCGGACTGATTCTCATTGAACAGTGCCGCCGCTTCCGTCTTCGAGAGCTTGGATGCCGGGCGCAGGCGCGTCGCGACGTCAGAGACCATCTGCGAGACGCGGTCGGCGAGCAGCGCGTGCTGCTGGTCTTCGCGCAGCCCGCGCTCCACCGCACGCGCGGTCGATCCGAGATCGCCCACCGTCTGACCGAGCTGGCGCAGACCCGCGCCGTGGAACACCTTGCCCGCGGTCTGACCGACCGCGAAGCGGGCGAGGGCCGCGGCATCCGCCCCCTTGAACTGCTTCGCAAAGTCCGAGAGCAGGCGCTTGCCCACGAGCTGGAGCAGCACGTTGTTGTCGCCCTCGAAGGTGGCATAGATATCGAGGTCGGCGCGCAGACCGACGAGGCGGTTCTCGAACATGAACCCGGCGCCACCGCAGGCCTCGCGCGCCTCCTGCAACGTGTCGAGCGCGTGCCAGGTCGACAGCGGCTTGAGCGCGGCCGCGAGCGTCTCGAGGTCTTCGCGGTCTTCGTCGGTGTCAGCGGCCCCGCTGAAGACGGCGTCGAACTTCACCAGGAACTCATCGTGCGCAAAGATCGACGCGTACGTGGTGGCCAGCCTCGGGAGCAGGCGGCGCTGGTGGCGGGCGTAGTCGAGGATCACGGTCTCTTCGGTGCCCTCGCCGGCATTGAACTGGCGCCGCTCGTTGCCGTAGGTGATCGCGATTTTCAGCGCGAGGGCCGAGGCCCAGGCCGCCGAGCCATCGAGCGACACCCGGCCCTGCACCAGGGTGCCGAGCATGGTGAAGAAGCGCCGCCCTGCGCTCTTGATCGGCGAGCTGTAGGTGCCGTCCGGGGCGACGTCGCCGTACTTGTTCAGCAGGTTGGTGCGCGGGATCCGCACGTTCGTGAAGTGCAGTCGGCCATTGTCGATGCCGTTCAGCCCGCCCTTCTGACCGTCGTCCTCGCCGCCGACACCGGGGAGGAAGGCACCATCGGCATCCCGGATGGGCACATAGAAGCAGTGCACGCCGTGGTTGACGCCGTTCGTGATGAGCTGCGCGAAGACGGTGGCGGCGATGCCGTGCACGGCCGCGTTGCCGAGGTATTCCTTCCACGCCGCACGGAAGGGCGTGTGGATCACGAACTCCTCGGCCTCGGGGTCATACGTCGCCGTCGTCGCCGCGGAGGCGACATCGGAGCCGTGCCCGGTCTCGGTCATGGCGAACGCGCCCGGAATTTCGAGGCTCATGATGCCCGGCAGCCACTTGTCGTGATGTTCCTTGGTGCCGAGCTGCTGCACCGCCGAACCGAACAGGCCCCACTGCACACCGGCCTTGATCTGCAGGCTCGGGTCGGCGCTGACCAGCTCGACGAAGCCGGCGATGTTGGCACCGTTGTTCTCCTGGCCGCCGTAGGCCTTCGGGAACGCCCGGTGCACCGCCTTCTTCTCGACGAGCAGACGCAGCTGCTCGAGCACGCGCTCGCGGTGCGCATCGCGAGCGAGCTCGTCATCACGCCAGAACGCCGGGTCTTTCACCATCTCGCGCGCCTCACGACGCACATCGGCCCAGGTGCCGAGCAACCGGTTGGTCACATCGGCGACGTCGATACGAGCGGTGGATGCCTCAGCCTGCCCGGCGCCGGCACGATTCGTGATGTCGGTCATGGTGTTCTGCCTCCCAGTGCGCAGCACCCCGTGTGACGTCGCGCGATGTCGCGCGGGCCCACGGCGTGAACTCACGGCAATGGTAGGTCTCCGACAAGGGAGCACAAATCGCGCTGTGCGTTTCGCACAAGGTGCGCTCGAGGCGTGCTCTTCTCGGCTGTGCGGATTCCACAGCCGAGCGCGAGCCCTACGCGGGCAGCGCCGCCTCGATCGCCTCGACGATCTCGGGAGCGTCGGGGGCTGTGCGCGGACGGAAGCGCTTCACCTCGCCGCCGGGCAGCACCAGGAACTTCTCGAAGTTCCACACGACGCGACCGGCCTCGCCCGAGGCATCCGGAGTCTTCTTCAGCGCCTTGAAGATGGGCGCGGCCTTCTTGCCGTTGACCTTCACCTTGTCGAGCACCGGGAAGGTGATGCCGTAGGTCGCCGAGCAGAACGCGGCGATCTCATCGTTGCTCGACAGCTCCTGCAGAAACTGGTTGCTCGGAAAGCCGAGCACCTGAAACCCGCGGTCGCCGTAGCGCTGCTGCAGCTGCTCGAGCGTCTCGTACTGCGGGGTGAGGCCACAGCGGGAGGCGACGTTCACGACGAGGAACACCTTGTCGCCGTAGTCGGCGAGCGTCTGTGGGGTGCCGTCCATGGTGTGAAACGGGATGCTGGCGAGTGGCGTGTCTTCGTTGGGCCCTGTGGTTGCGTTGGACGCTGTGGCTTCGTTGCTCATAGTGAGCACAACACTGCCGCACTCGCACGCATTCCGGGGCATTACGACGGAAATATGCCGCGCCGGTCGCGGCGTCGCGCGCGTGGGTGATGTTCGCGGCGGGGCGCACTGCGCGATGGTCGGTGCGCCTCTCAGCGCGAGGCTCAGTTGGCCGCGATCACCGCGAGGACCGATTCCCCATAGGCCTCTCGCTTCTTCTCACCGATGCCGGTGATGCCCTCCAGCGCGGCGACGCTGGCTGGACGGTGCTCGGCCAGCGCCCGGAGCGTGGCATCGCCGAACACGATGTATGCGGGCACACCCTGGGTGCGCGCGGTCTCGGCGCGCCACGCCCGAAGGGCCTCGAAGAGCGGCCGGTCCGCGGCATCCAGACTCTCGGAGGCACTCGATTTGCGCGCCCGCGCCGCCCCGCTCGAGCCACCGCGACCGAGCACATCGCGGCGCAGCGGCACCGGGGTTGAACCCGCGAGCACCCCGCCGCTGGCCTCGCTGAGCGCGAGGGTGCCGTATTCGCCCTGGGCGACGAGCAGCCCGCGGGCGAGCAGCTGCCGGATGACGCTGCGCCAGTCCTGCTCGCTGAGGTCGCCGCCGATACCGAAGGTCGCGAGCGCGTCGTGCCCCTGCTGCCCGACGCGATCGGTGCGATTGCCGCGCAAGATGTCGATGAGGTGACCGGCCCCGAATGCCTGCCCCCGCTCGCGCTTGAGTCGCACGATCGTCGAGAGCAGCTTCTGGGCGGGCACCAGGCCGTCCCACGTCTCGGGTGGCTCGAGGCAGGTGTCGCAATTGCCACACGGCCCGGAGGGCTGACCGAAGTATCCGAGCAGGTCGACGCGGCGGCATCCCGTCGTCTCGCACAGGGCAAG
>JAGQTK010000127.1 GCA_020439065.1 Microthrixaceae bacterium | reverse complement strand
CGTCGTCGACCGCCCGCTGCGCACGCTGCTGCTGGCGAGCACCGCCGCGCACTGCATCAACGACCTCCTGTTTCGCGCACGCGCCGACCAGCTCTCGATCCACGTCCCGCTCGTGCTCTCCAACCACGAGGCACTGCGCGACATCGTGGAGTTCTACGGTGTGCCGTTTGAGACCATGCCGACACGAGATGCCGCGGCCAAGGCCGCATTCGAGGCGCGGATCATCGAGCTCGTCGAGGAGCACGACATCGAACTGGTCGTGCTCGCCCGCTACATGCAGATCCTCTCGCCCGAACTGTGCGAGCGCCTCGCGGGCCGCGCGATCAACATCCACCACTCCTTCCTGCCCGGGTTCAAGGGCGCGAATCCCTACCGCCAGGCGCATGCCCGCGGCGTCAAGCTGATCGGCGCCACCGCACACTTCGTTACGAGCGACCTCGACGAGGGGCCGATCATCGAACAGAACGTGGTGCGGGTGGATCACAGCCGCACCCCCACGCAGCTGATCGCCATCGGTCAGGACGAGGAGAGCCGCACGCTCCGCCAGGCCGTCACCTGGTTTGCCGAGCACCGCGTGCTCCTCGACGGCGCGCGCACCATCATCTTCCGCTAGCCGCCGCCATCGCCGCGGCACCCGGCCGAACCGGCCACGCGGCCTCGCTTACACTTGAAGGCATGTCTGAAGCATCCACCACGCAGCCCGGTCGTCAGAAGGCGACGGTCTCGCCGCTCGACATCGTTCGACTCATCGTCGAGGTCGCGCTGGTGTTCAGCCTCGGCTTCTGGGGCTTCGTCGCCTGGGCGTTCCCCTGGAACATCGCCGCCGGCATCCTCGCCCCGGCGCTCGCCATCCTGATCTGGGCGCTGTTTCTCTCGCCCCGCGCGGTGTTCGCCGTGCACCCGTTCGTGCGCACGGTCATCGAGCTGGTGCTCTACGCCACCGCGACGCTCGCCTGGTGGAGCCTCGGCCAGACGTGGATCGGCGTCGCCTTCGCCGTCGTCGCCACGATCACCGGGCTGCTCATCGGCCGCCGCCGCCTCCAGTAGCGCCGGGCCACCGGCGACCGGCTCAGTCGCCGCGCGCCGCCGCACCCGCTCGGGGTGAGGCGAGCATCAGGGTGAGCCCCAACCCCGAGATGAGCAGCGCGATCGCCGCCTGCGTGACGACGAGCACGTCCGGGCCGCTGAGCGCCATCCCCCCGCGCGCCTGCAGCACGATGCGCACGAGCACCTGCAACGCGACCACGCAGGCAAGCGCCGCCAACGGCAGCCAGCGCAACGCCCCCCGCACCGCACCCGCGCGCGCGATCACGAACGAGGCGATCACGGCCGAGGCGAGTTGCAGCAGCACCACGCCATCCGAGAGCCCCGTGACCGCATCGCGCATGTGCGCGGGAATCGAGGGAAACAGCTCGACGATGGCGGCCTGCGCGATATCGAGCACGGCGAGCAGGAACAGTGCGATCATGCCGATGCCGGATCGTGCGACGAGGCTGCCCTGCCCCCGCACCCCGAGCGCGAGTACCACCATGCCCAGGGCGAAGGCGCCGGCCGCCATGAGGGTCACCGGCCCCGAGCCCACCATCGCCGTCAGGGGCAGCGCCTCGAGCATACGCAGCAGCCCGCTCACAAGAATCGCGCTCCCGCCCCAAAGCCAGGCGCGGGTGGGCGGGTTCAGCGTCGCCGTCGACGCCGATGCGCGGGTACTCATCGCTGCGATCCGCCGGCGCGCCCTACAGGCCCTGCCACGTGGGCTTGTTCGCGTACGCGTCGCGGTAGTAGTCGGCGTTTCGCAGTTGGCTGGCGGCGGCCTCGTCGAGGACGATGGTGACGTGCGGATGCATCTGCACGACCGAGGCCGGAACGCTCGCCGTGAGGGGCCCTTCGATCGCCGCCTGCACGACGGGGGCCTTGGCCGCGCCGAACGCGAGCATGACGAGGTGGCGGGCGCGCAAGATGGTGCCGAGGCCCTGGGTGACGCTGTGGCTCGGCACCTCGTCGATCGATGAGAAAAAGCGCGCGTTGTCTTCGCGGGTCTGCCGCGTCAGGGTCTTCACGCGGGTGAGCGACGCGAACGACGAGCCAGGCTCGTTGAAGCCGATGTGCCCGTCGCCGCCGATACCCAGCAGTTGCAGATCGATCCCACCGGCGGTGTGGATCTGCGCCTCGTAGTCGCTTCCGGCGGTACGAAGGTGCGCAAGATCCCCCCGTGGCACGTGCACGAGCGCGGGGGTCAGCCCCATCGGCTCGACGACCTCGCGCGTGATCACCGCGCGGTAGCTCTCAGGGTGGGATGCCGGCAGTCCCGCGTACTCGTCAAGCGCGAAGCCCTGCACCTGCGAGGCATCGACCTCGTTGATGCGTGCCGCGATTGCCCGGTACACGGGCGACGGCGTCGAGCCGGTCGCCAGGCCCAGCACCGCACGGGGCTTGCGCCGGATCAGGTCGATCACCGCATCGGCGACCAGCGTCGCCGCATCCTCGGGCGTGGGAACGATCACAACTTCTGCCATGCGGCACCTCCTGAAGACCACGGTTCAGAGCGTCCGCGCCGTCGTCCATGCTATCCAATCGTCGGCCGCGGCCCCCGCCACAGCCGCGAGCGGGCGGGCTCGTCGCCACGAGTGCGGCCTCGCTACACTCGTGAGGCAGCGGTCGCCGAGACGCCGCGCGCCGACGCGCCTCGCGCCGGCGCAACGATCCCAGCCCATCGGAGGCCACCACATGCGTCGTCAGCTCACCGCCCTCGCCCTCGCCGGCACCCTCGCGCTCGGCCTCGCCGCGTGCAGCGCTCCCGGCGCGACCGGCGGCGCCGGCTTCGGCGGCGGCGGGCCGCAAAGCGTCGCCGAGGCCTGCGCGGCATTCGGTGAGGCCATCGCCGGCAACCAGGACCTCGTGGGCGAGGCGCTGCGGGATGCCCAGCTCGACCCGAGCAAGACGGTCGAGGCGTTCGGGACGCTCGAGACCACCCTGGGCGACGCCTTCACCGCCGTCTCCAACGCCGAGGTCTCGGCGCTCGGTGACTCGCTCATGGCGGCGCTGACGACACTCGCCGACACTGCGGAGGCCGTGATCGTCGACGGCGAGACCGCGCGCGCCGGCGAGCTGAGCGAGGCCGGGCGTGAGTTCGCGCTGCGCATGCAGGAGTTCCAGACGCTCTGCGGCTGAGTCCGCGTGCCCGCTGGGCGGTTCGAATACCCTCCTGCACGCCCGGGGCCCCTCCGGTCGTGACCGGACCGTTGCGTTCCCAAGGCGGCAATACCGCTGGCCATCCCTGAGACCCGCCTAGAATTGGGGGCGTGGCGGCAAGAATACGCTGACCACGACGACATCCTTGGGGGAGGAATTTCGTGACCGACCTGGCCACACCCGCAACCGGCGACGACGCCGCACCGAGCTCCGGCGCGCCCGGGCCCGCCGCGTCCGACGCCTCCGCCTCCGCCGCCGAGACCGTCGCCACGCTCACGGATGCCGCCGACGGCACCGCCACGGACGCTACGGCCACGGAGGCCACCGCCACGGACGCCACGGCCACGGGCGCCACAGACACCACGGCCGCGCCGCTCGCCTGGGGCCCTGCTGCCTCCAGGCCGCGCCACCCCTGGCGCCGCGGCCTGATCATCGGCGTGCCGGTGGCCGCCGTGCTCGCCGCGGCCTGGTACTTCGGCACCACCCTCATCGCACCCGGCATGGTGGTGGGCAACGTCCCGGTCGGCGGGCTCACCGTCGACGCGGCGACCGCCAAGATCAACGCGGCCGTCGCCGAGACCACCCTCACGCTCCGCGTCGACGGCGCCGAGGCCACCGTGACCGGCAGCGACCTCGGCGCACACGTCGACGCGCGCCCCCTTGCCACGCGCGCCCTCGCTTCGCACCCGCTCTGGAACCTCGGCAGCTGGTTCCCCGACTCGGGCCCCACCCTGCGCCCCGACCTCGACGTCGAGCGTGCCGGGGGTGCGCTGCGCAGCGCCTTCCCGGAGCTGTACGTCGCCCCGCTCGATGCCGGCGTCGAGTACGCCCCCGACGCCGCGAGCTTCGTCGCCGTCGATGGCGTGGATGGCTGGGGCGTGCCGCGCGTCGAGGTGCGCGCCGCCCTCCTCGCCGCCCTCAACGACGCCGAGCCCGCCGAGCAGGTCGAGATCGCGCCCGCGGGCATCGCCCCCGACATCCCGAGCCGGGCCGCGCACAGCCGCGTCAGCGTGCTCAACGGCATGCTCGACTCGATCGGCTTCTACGTCGGCAGCGAGCGCGTGGCACCGATCGATCGCGCCACCGCGGCGTCGTGGATCACGGTCGCAGCCGACCCAGCCGCCGGCATCATCCGATTCAGCGTCGATGACGCCGCGCTCCCCGCCATCGTCGAGGGCCTGCCCGCGCAGGTCAACCGCGATGCGGTCGACACCCAGCAGGTCGTGAACTCGGCAGGAGACGTGCTGCGCACGATCGCAGAGGGCTCCACCGGGATCGCGCTGACCAGCACCGATGGCATCGCTGATGCATTCGCGGCGCAACTGAACAACGGCGTCGCGGCCTACCAGCTCGACGTGACCGAGACCCCCTTCGGCGTGGCGAGTCTGCACCGCCGCATCGAAGTCAACGTGAGCACGCAGCGCACCACCCTCTTCGAGAACGACGAGGCCGTGCGCTCGTGGTCCGTCTCGACCGGCCTGCCGGGGCACGACTCCGACCTCGGTCACTTCAGGGTCTACGCACACGTGCGCATCCAAGACATGGGCAGCGAGGCCGCCGGCTACCTCACCAAGGACGTCCCCTGGGTGAGTTACTACAACGGCGACGAGGCCTTCCACGGCGCGTACTGGCACAACAACTTCGGCAACCGGATGAGCCACGGCTGCGTGAACATGCGCATTCCCGACGCCAAGTTCGTCTACGAGTGGGCGCCGATCGGCACCGAGGTCTGGGTGCACAGATAGCCGTGGGCCGCGGCCCGCGCGGCGCGGCCGTCTCAGGCGAAGCACACGGCGGGGTGGATGCGGCAGCCGCACCCACCCCGCCTGCTCGTTCGGGTCCCGCTAAGGCTTGATCCCGGCGATGATGTCGTTGAACGTCGCCGACGGACGCATGATCGCGCTCACGAGCGCCTCATCCGGGCGGTAATAGCCGCCGATGTCGACGGGCGCACCCTGCACCGCGATGAGCTCGGCGACGATCTGCTCCTCGTGCTCGGCCAGCGCCCGCGCCACGGGGGCGAAGAGCGCTGCCAGCTCGGGGTCGCTCGTCTGCGCGGCGAGCTCCTGCGCCCAGTACAGCGCGAGATAGAAGTGGCTGCCCCGGTTGTCGATCGTGCCCAGCTTGCGCCCCGGCGAACGGTCGTTCTCGAGGAACGAGCCGGTGGCCGCATCGAGGGTGTCGGCGAGCACCTGCGCCCGGGTGTTGCCGGTGAAGGTCGCCAGGTGCTCGAGCGATGCCGCAAGCGCGAAGAACTCGCCGAGCGAATCCCAGCGCAGGTAGTTCTCCTCAAGCAACTGCTGCACGTGCTTGGGGGCCGAGCCGCCGGCGCCCGTCTCGAAGAGCCCGCCGCCGGCCAGCAGCGGGACGATCGAGAGCATCTTGGCGCTCGTGCCGACCTCGAGGATCGGGAACAGGTCCGTCAGGTAATCCCGCAGCACGTTGCCGGTGACGGAGATGGTGTCCTCGCCCTTGACGATGCGTTCGAGCGAGAACGTGCAGGCCTCGGCCGGGGCGAGGATGCGGATGTCGAGGCCGTCGGTGTCGTGGTCACAAAGATAGGTTCCCACTTTCGAGATCAGGTTGGCGTCGTG
>JAGQTK010000126.1 GCA_020439065.1 Microthrixaceae bacterium | reverse complement strand
GGTCCGTCCGTGACCGCCCGCCGGCGGATCTCGTAGAACGTCTTGCGGGATATCGACTGCTCGGCGCAAACGTGGCACCGCCCCGCGCGGCTCGTCTGGCGGCCAATGTACGATCGCGAGACGGACTGGAGGATCAACCGGTTCAACTCGACTTATCCCTCAAAGATCGGGGAAGTGTCACCACCACGGACCACAGAAATGTCGCCGATGTCCTGATGCGGAACTGTGACCGATGTCCTGAGACATCACGCAGCGCAACGACGCTTCTTGACTAAGTAAAGGAAATTTGGACGGTCTCGCCGCGACTGAGCTGGGCGGGCACCGCCGTGGCTTCCACTTCCTCCGTGTCGGAGGGTGGCGCGTGCAGCGGAGCGGAGCGCGACGCCCGACCCCAACCCACTGCTGAGATCAGACCAGATCCCACCTTCTTCTTCTTCTCTTCTCGTTCGTCCTGAGCCTTCCATCCGGCGTCGGGCTGCTGGTCGGATCATCCTGCTCAACTTTGCTGATGATGGGGCAACCGCAGCGAAGCGGAGGGCGGCAGCCTTGCCCTGGACTCGATGCGCACCGCCGCGGGGTCTGCTGGTCGCTGTTGTCCCTTGCTGGGGCTAGCGTGGAGACGTGACAGGACATCCAGAGCGATTCGATGCGGCCTCGATGGGCATGCCTCCGGAGCTGTTCACAGTCCGTCATGGGGAGCGGGTTTTGTATGACAACCCGTGGGTTCGGCTGGTGAAGGTGGATATCACCCCGCCTGACGGGAATCGGTTTGAGCACCATGTCGTCCGTTTGCAGACGGTCGCACTCATGCTGGTCGTTGACGATCAGGACCGGGTGTTGATGCTGTGGCGGTACCGGTTCGCCGTGGACTCCTGGGGGTGGGAACTGCCCGGCGGGATCGTCGCTGTGGGTGAGTCCGCGATGGCCGCCGCCGTCCGAGAGACGGTCGAAGAGACCGGCTGGGAGCCCAGTTCGGTGTCTCGCTTGGGCGGGTTCCAGCCGATGCCAGGGATGGTGGACACTCCGCACGAGTTGTTCCTCAGCCGTACTACCGCGCAGATTGGTGAACCATCCGACGCCGAGGAAGCAGCCGTGATCCGTTGGGTGCCGCTGTCGGAGGTTCGATCGCTGATCGATTCCGGGCTGGTCGCTGGTGGCGGGTCACTGGTTGCGCTTCTGCGGTTCTTAGCCGGGGATCTGCCCGAGGACGCGCAGTAGCCGATCCAGGAGCCGCTGGGAACCTATCTGCTGAGCCAAGCGCTCCGCCTCCCTCACGTGGTGCAGCGCTTGCTCCCGGTCGCGGAGGGTCGCGTGCGCGGTTGCGAGGTCGGCGTGCAGTCCCGCCATCCCGCGGGCTGTATGCGCGCCGTGCGGTGCGTTCAGGGCGGTCATGAGGTGGTGGATGGCATCGGGGTCGGCGAGACGCGCAAGGGCACTCCCGCGCCACCGGGCGAGGTGCGTCGAGTCGAGGAGGATGAAAGGGGTGTCCTCATCGCTGCTCCCGCGCGCCGGAATGACAGCGGCAGCGCGGTCGAAAGCGGTTAGCGCGTCGTCTCTCGCGTCGTCCGCGGCAGCGAATTCCGCCGACGCGGCGTGCAACCATGCCTTCACCCTGGGAGGCAGAGCATCGAGGGTGAGCGCGTGCGTCACTGTCGCTCTCGCTGTAGTTGCATCGCCGGTTTGCAGTATCGCGTACGCGCGTTCCCCGAGCGCGTGCGCCAGGAGTGTGCTCGACCCGGCGATCCTCGCGGCGTGCGTCGCCGTCGTGAAGTGCCCCCACGCCCGCACCATGCTCCCGGTGTCCACCGCCTGCCACCCTGCGAGGGTCGCCGCATCAGCAAGCACCGCGGCGAGCCCTGCGGTTGCGTCCGGGGTCAGCGAGTAGTCCATGAGCTTCGTGAGCTGGTCTACGAGTGCGCCCATGCGCTCTGACAGCAACGCCGCACCGAAAGTGCGATCCTGACGCCGCAATGCTTCGACCTCCGCAGCCAACGCGACGATCAACGCCGCGTCAACTTTACTGGCCGTGGCGAGACGGGCGGCCAGCTCGTGCCCTTGCCCATCGACCAGCACCGGCAGGGCTCTTGAGGTGGTGAAACCGAGTTCCGCATCGGTAGCGGAGTACATGATCCGCAACACCCGCCGCGCCGTCTCGTCGGGGATCTGGTGACCGTTCTCCCACCGCGAGATCGTTCCCCGCAACCCCTCCACGTCGGGCTGCATTGGGATCCGCGACGCTTTCGCCGCTCTGACGAACATCTCCGCCGCACGCGCCTGCGAGTATCCGGCGCGTTTGCGGGCCGCACGCAACGCCGCATTGCTGCCGTGTTGAGATGCCCGTGCCATCCGTCCATTGTCACCGCAACCCGCGCGATCACCGTTTTGCCCCGCATGTAGCGGGATGTAGCGCTCGCACCCTACTGCCCGCCACTTATCTGCGCCCACGCCTCCGCGGTGAAGTGAATGTGTGCCCGGCAACACCGCCGGCGACGAGAACACATCACCGAAATGGAGATACAAGATGCGTTTGAACATCAACACGGCGGGGGTTCAGTTCCTCGCAACCCGGCTGCCCGAGCCCCGCACCGACCGCGACACGGGCGCGGCACGGATCGATAAGGAGACAGGGCTGCCGATGTTCCAGGTGCAGGTGGCCGCCCTGGATTCCTCCGGCGGTGAAGTCCTCGCTGTCTCCGTCCCGGGCCAGCCGTCCGGGATCACGATCGGTGCCCCGGTGACGGTGGAGGGGCTGGTTGCGATCCCGTGGTCTCAGGGCGACCGCTCCGGCGTCGCCTACCGGGCCACCGCCCTCCGCGGCGCCGACTCCCGTTCTGCTGGAAAGCCCACGTCCGACTGACCGCGTATGTGCGACCGGGGCGGTGGCGACGACCTGAGACCGCCGCCCCGGGGGCACGTCCGTGTTCCCAATCCGACTCTTTGGAAGGAGCCCTTCTGATGGCTCGCACGACCTCAACCTCTCCCACCCCGTCGAACTCAAGCAGCGACACGTTCTCGGAGGTGATCGTTGCGCTGTCTCAGATCGCCTGGGAAGCGGCCAAGCTCGGCAGCCGGCTCGCCTGGTGGGCGGTGCTGTTTCCGATGTTCTCCGCCCCTATCGTCGCCGCGGTCTGGGCGTGGTTCAGCTTCGGGTGGGAGGCGGGGGCCAGCGCTGCGCTGGTCGGTATCGTGGCCCTCGCTCTCTGGTGGTATCTGCACCCGGCGTCGTTCCGGACGGCAGTGCACGCCCGGATCCGCGCCCGCTACCGTCGCTACCGCTACCGGCACGGGTGGGCGGCGGTCTGCGCGCTGAATGGCCTCGCCCCCACGCTTGACGGGACGCCCCTGATTCCCCGGCTGCGGAAGATCCGCGTGCACCCGTCGATGGACGTTCTCACGGTGGAGATGATCGCGGGGCAGACGCTCGCGGACTGGACTCGGCTGTGTGACGCGCTCGCGCACGGGTGGCGCGCCCAGACCGTGACCGCGACCACTCCTGCGCCCGGTTGGATCACCCTCACCGTCCGCACCCGCGATCACCTCACCACGCCGGTTCCCCTGCCTGCGCCTGCTGCGACGGATCTCGAAGCCGTGACGGTCGGTGCGACCGAGGATGGCGTGCCCTGGGTTGTGCAGGTCGCGGGCAGGCATTTGCTCGTCGCCGGGGCGACCGGTGCGGGCAAGGGATCGGTGGTCTGGTCGCTCCTCGCCGGCCTCGCCCCGGCTGTGCACGCCGGCGTCGTGCGGGTGTGGGTGATCGACCCGAAAGGCGGGATGGAGTTCGGCGTCGCCACGGCCCTGTTCGACCGGTTCGTGCACGCGACCGGGGCACCGACGCTGGAACTGCTCCGCGCCGCGGCCGCGCTCGTGCAGGAACGCGCAGGCCGGTATCGCGGCGTCACCCGCTCTCACGTCGCGACGACCGTGGAACCGCAGGTCGTGATCGTGATCGACGAGCTCGCCTCGCTGACCGCGTACGAGACCGACCGGAAGACCGCCGCGGAGACGATCCAGTTGCTCTCCCTGATCCTGTCCCAGGGTCGTGCGGTCGGGGTGACCGTGATCGCCGCCGCGCAGGATCCGTCAAAAGACGTGCTGAGCATGCGGCAATTGTTCCCGACCCGGATCGGGCTGCGACTCACCGAAGCAACACAGGTCGACATGGTCCTCGGGCAAGGTGCCCGCACCGCGGGGGCACTCTGTGATCAGATCCCCGACTCCCTGCCCGGCGTCGGATACCAGATCGAAGACGGCACCGCCCGTCCCCTCCGCGCCCGCGCGTTCCACGTCACCGACACGGACATCCACGCCCTCGCCGAACAGTACCCGGCACCGAGCTGGCCCATGGACCCGTCCACCCCTGGCGACTCCACAGCCCAGTTCTGATCCACACGCGAACCCGCAGGAAGGAGCACGACGATGGCGAACACGAACCCGCTCGGAACCCTCGACCCGGATACCCTCGCGGGAATCGTCGCCGCCGCATCCTCCACGAGCTATGAGGACTGGTGGGGGCGGGTGCGGTCCTCCGGATACTGCGCCCACCCCATCCACCTCACCCGCACCCTCGCCGGGCAGACAACAACGTTCTACGCACGGTGCGAAAACCGCCGCGAGACGGTCTGCCCCGCCTGCTCCGACCTGTACGCCCTCGACACCTGGCACATCGTCACCGGCGGGCTCACCCCCGAACGCCTCACCAACGCGACAGCCGTGTTCGTCACCCTCACCGCACCATCCTTCGGAACCGTCCACGCACACCACGCCGTCGACCCCACTCGCCCTTGCCGTCCGGCCGTGACGGGTGCCTGCGGCCATGGGAAGCCGGCTGGGTGTCCGGTGACGCACCAGAGCGGGGACCCGGCTATCGGGAGCCCGCTGTGCGCGGACTGCTACGACTACGAGGCGCACCTACTCACCACCTGGTGGTTCCCGGCCTTGTGGAACCGTTACACCCGTACTCTGCGCCGCCTCGTCAGCCGCCACGCCACGGGTGTGAAGGTCTCGTTCGTGAAGGTCATGGAGATGCAAGCACGCCTTGCTCCGCACTATCACGCGATCCTCCGCGCCAACAACGAACCCGACGCCCTCGGCATCGACCTGGAAACCCTCACGACGCTCGCCGCCGTCGCCGCGTCAAGGATCCGCGTCGAGGTGCCCGCGGCCTCCGGGACCGTAACGTTGCGCTTCGGCGCCCAGGCGGACGTCCAGCCGCTCACACACGACGAACAGACGCGACGCGTCGGCGGGTACCTCGCGAAGTACGTCACCAAGGGCATTACCAGCGCGACGCTGCCCGCACGGATCCCCGCCGCGAACATCGACCTTCTGCCTGTCCCGGAGCACCACAAGCGCGTCATGTCGATGCTCGTTCGTCTCGCGACCTTGCTCCCCGACGAGTACGCGGGCATGGCCGACAGACTCGGCACCTTGGGCTGGCGCGGGCACACGACCACGAAGTCCCGCACGTTCTCGACGACCATGACCGCACAGAAGCAGCAGCGTGCCGCCTGGCGTGCGACGCACACCACCGAGCCGGGTCGCGGCTTCGAACCGGACGCGGGCGACGCGGACTGGGAGTATGCCCGCTCCGGGCACAAGACGCCGGGGCACCGCTACCTCGCCGTCACCGCCGCGCTGAAACACCGCGAACAACTCCGCACCGCCCTTATGGCCGACGATGTAGCCGGGCCGAGGCAGAGCGAATCATGACCGGCCACGTCTACAGCCCCGAACTCATCGCCTGGGTGAAGCGCACGACCGCGGCACAAGGTGTCCCCGAGCGGCTGGGGTTGCATCCGGCAGGGTGGTGTACGGATCGGGTGAGCGTG
>JAGQTK010000125.1 GCA_020439065.1 Microthrixaceae bacterium | reverse complement strand
GTATTTGGCGAGTACGCCACGGGTGTAGCGCGGGGGTAGAGGCTCCCAGCCCTGACGGCGGGAGGCCAGCTCTGCGTCATCGACGAGTAGGTCGAGAGCACGAGCGGCGATATCGACCCGTATCAGATCACCATCGCGCACGAGTGCGATCGGACCTGCGTCCACCGCCTCGGGTGCTATGTGGCCGATGCACAGGCCGGTTGTGCCGCCGGAGAATCGACCGTCCGTCAAGAGTAGTACATCTTTTCCGAGGCCCGCGCCCTTGATGGCGGCCGTGATCGCGAGCATCTCGCGCATCCCCGGCCCGCCCTTCGGGCCCTCGTAACGGATGACGACGACGTCGCCGGGCGTGATCTCCCCCACCTCTAGCGCGTCCATCGCGGCGCGCTCGCGCTCGAAGACGCGGGCCGGGCCCTCGAACACGTCGGCGTCGAAGCCCGCGGTCTTCACGACGGCGCCCTCGGGGGCCAGCGATCCGTGCAGCACGGTGATCCCCCCGGTGGCGTGGATGGGGTTGTCGAACGAGTGCACCACGTCGCCGTCGACGGGGCCGGGCGCGAGCTCGGCGAGGTTCTCAGCGAGCGTCTTGCCCGTGACCGTCAGCGCATCGCCGTGCAGAAGCCCCTCGTCGAGCATCGCCTTCATGATGACGGGGATGCCGCCGTGTCGGTCGACGTCGTTCATGACGTACTGCCCGAACGGCTTCATGTCGGCGATGTGCGGAACCTTGTCGCCGATGCGATTGAAATCGTGCAGATCGAGGTCAACGTCGGCCTCGCGTGCGATCGCGAGCAGGTGCAGCACCACGTTGGTCGAACCGCCGAGTGCCATCGCGACCGCGACCGCGTTCTCGAACGCCTCCTTGGTGAGGATGTCGCGTGTGGTGATCCCGAGGCGAAGCAGGTTGACGACCGCCTCACCCGAACGGTGCGCGAACACGTCGCGGCGACGGTCTGCGGATGGCGGCGCCGCCGAGCCCGGCAGGCTCAGCCCGAGCGCCTCGCCGACCGAGGCCATGGTGTTCGCCGTATACATGCCACCGCAGGCACCCTCGCCCGGGGCGAAGGCGCATTCGATGCGCCGAAGATCTTCCTCGCTCATGTGACCGGCAAGGCACGCGCCGACCGCTTCGAACGAGTCGATGATCGTGATGTCCTTCTCCGTGCCGTCACTGAGCTTGACCCAGCCCGGTGCGATCGAGCCGGCGTAGAGGAACACGCTCGCAAGGTCCAGGCGCGCGCTGGCCATCATCATGCCGGGAATCGATTTGTCGCATCCGGCGAGCAGCACCGTGCCGTCGAGGCGCTCGGCCATGACCACCGTCTCGACCGAATCGGCGATGACCTCGCGTGAGACGAGCGAGAAGTGCATCCCCTCGTGCCCCATCGAGATGCCGTCCGAGACCGAGATCGTGCCGAACTGCAGGGGGTAGCCACCGCCGGAGTGGACGCCCTCCTTGGCGCCCTGCGCGAGACGATCAAGCGACAGGTTGCACGGCGTGATCTCGTTCCACGAGCTCGCGATGCCGATCTGTGGCTTGTTCCAATCGTCGTCGCCCATGCCCACGCCGCGAAGCATGCCGCGTGAGGTCGTGGCCTCGATGCCGTGCGTCACCACACGGCTGCGAGGCTTCATGTCGGCCGCGGGCGCGGCCGGTTCGTTGGGAGACATGCTCTGAGTCTACGGCCGAGTCGCGAGGCGCCGCTCGACGAGAAGCAGGAGCAGCGCGGCGAGCGCTTCCGGGTCAGGCACCCGCACGGCCGCCACCGTCTCCCCCGCGCCCACGCGAATGCCGAGATCACCCGGCAGGAGCGCGCGCAGCGCGTCCTCGTCGGTCACATCATCGCCGGCGAACAGCACCGCGGTGGCTCCGGTCTGGGCGCGCAGCGCGACCAGCGCCGTGTCTTTGCCTTCGTGTCGGAAGGCGTACTCGACGATGTTCTTGCCGGTGCGCCGACGCCAGTGCGGGGCCCGTTCCGCCACCAGCGCGTCGGTGCCGGCCATCACGGCGGCGCCGTCTTCGGGCGTGGACAGTCGCACGTGCACCCCGAAGCCGAAGCGCTTGGGCTCGATCCACGCGCCGGGCACGGACTCGAACGCCGCGACCGCTGCCGCGTACAGCTCGTCTCGCAGCGCTTCTTCGGCCGCGGCATCCATCGGCACGGTGTCAGCTGCACCCGAGACTGCTGCTGCGGTCTCGGCAGTGGGCTCGGGAGCGTGCACCGCCTCGAACCCGAGCGGCGGCCGCACCTCCGCCCCGTGCGAGCCGGCGAGGTACACCGGAGAGTCGTCTTCGTGCTCGGCGATGACGCGCAGATCGCGGAGGCTGCGCCCCGAGACGAGGGCGACGACCGTGTGCGGCAGCGCAGCGAGCGCGGCGACCGCGCGGGCCCCGCTGGGTGTTGCACGGGCGTCCATCGGCACATCGTGCAGCGGCGAGAGCGTGCCGTCGAAGTCGAGGGCCACAAGCAGGGTCGGGGTGGCGGCGATCTTGTCGATCGCCGCGACGGTGGCGGCGGGGAACACGTGGTCGGTGGTCATGGTGGAGCTCCGTTCGTGGGTGCGTGGCGCCGTCGGCCTCGTGAGTCGCGGCGAAAGCATCGGGGATGCGGCGTCGGGACGCCGGTGCCGGGGATCGCCCCCTCAGGCGTCGACGACGCTCAGCGCGGCGCGCTGTGCCTGCGCTTCTCGTCGTTCGCGCGAACGTGTGAGCGCGTCGAGAAACGATGACGACCAGGCGTTGATGTCGTTCTTGAACACGCGACGGCGCATCGCACGCATGCGGCGAGCCTGTTCGGCGGGCGGCATATCAAGCGCCTCGACGATGGTGTCTTTCAGGCCTTCGATGTCGTGGGGGTTGATCAGCAGCGCGGAGGTCAGCTCGTCGGAAGCGCCGGCGAACTCACTCAGCACGAGCACGCCGCGATTGTCGGCACGAGCGGCCACGTACTCCTTCGCGACGAGGTTCATCCCGTCGCGCAGCGCGGTCACGAGCATGACATCGGCGGCGAGGTACAGCGCCGCCATCTCTTCGCGCGGGTAGGAGTGGTGCAGGTAGCGGATCGCCGAGTGCCCCGTGCTGTCGAAGGTGCCGTTGATCCGACCGACGCTCATCTCGATCTCGTCGCGCAGCTGCATGTAGGCGGCGACGCGTTCGCGGCTCGGACTCGCAACCTGCACCAGGATCGTTTCCGAGACATCGATGCGACCCTCCGCGAGCAGTTCGCCGTACGCCTTGATCCGGTGCCGGATGCCCTTGGTGTAGTCGAGGCGGTCGACACCGAGCACGATGCGTCGCGGGTTTCCGAGCCCCTCGCGAATCTCTTTCGCGCGGGCGATGATCTCGGGCCTGCGTACGAGCTCGCTGTAGGAGGTGGTGTCGATCGCGATCGGGAAGGGGTGCACGTGCGCGAACCGGGTGCCGCCGTCACTGCTCGGGACGGAGATGTCATTGCCCTTCGTCTCGAGCTTGAGCTGCCGCCGCACCGCCATCGTGAAGTTGTTCGCGTCGGCGACGCGCTGAAAGCCGATCACATCGGCCCCAAGCAGCCCCGCGAGCACCTGACGGCGCCACGGCAGCTGGGAGTACAGGCCGTAGGGCGGGAACGGAATGTGATGGAAATAGCCGATCGTCACGTCCGGGCGCAGCTCGCGCAGCAGCTCCGGCACCAGTTGCAGCTGATAGTCCTGCACCCACACGGTGCCGCCCCAGGCGACGGCCCCGGCCGCGGCCTCGGCGAAGCGGCGATTGACCGTGACGTAGGCCTCCCACCAGGGTCGGCTGAACCGCGGGGGCGAAATCACGTCGTGGTAGAGCGGCCAGATCGTGTCGTTGGAGAACCCCTCGTAGTACAGCTCGACGTCCTCTGCGCTGAGGGTCACCGGGATGAGCCGGATGCCGTCGAAATCGAAGGGCTCGAGCTCCAGATCCGGCTGGCCGGCCCAGCCGACCCACGCGCCGTGCTCGCTTTGCATGACGGGCTCCAGCGCCGTCACGAGTCCGCCGGGTGAGCGCCGCCACTGCGCCGCCCGTGGTGGCGCAGCCGGTTGCCCGGACGCGGTGCTGCTCCTCTCGGCACCCTCAGGGGCGGTGGCCGCGGCATCCGCCGCCGGCTCACTATCGGGCACGCGGTCGACCGGCAGCCGGTTTGCCACGACCACAAGGGCAGCGCCGCCCTCAGACGGCAAGAACGTCGTCACGGATGTGTCCTCCTGGGTGCGTCTTCGCCTGTGACCCAGGCTAACAGCGCCCGGGTCGTGACGGCGCGGCACGCCGCCCGCACGCGGTAGCGTAGGGCGCAGGAGGCCATCCATGCGCAACTATCTGTTCGGCACCGGCATCATCGGCGCGATCACCAGCGGGTTGACGCTCTTGCGCGGTCTGCGCGAGGGCGCGTTCACGTGGCGCACCGCGTTGGCATGGGCAAGCTGGGGCATCACGCTCGCGCTCGCGATCGGCGCCATGGTCGATGTGCGGCGCGCCTCCCACGGCGAGCCCATCCCGCTCGACACTACGCTCTCCGAGAAGGAGCAGCGCAAGCTGGCGAAGCAGGCGGCCGCGCGCACGCAGCGCTGAGCACCATTCGGCGCACCTGCATTCGGCGCTGCGCGCCTGCAGGAGCGCGCGAGGCGCCCAGCGCGCGAGACACCCAGCGCGCGTCGCACTCACCGCGTGAGGATGAGCGCTTCCCCCTGACCGCCGCCCCCACACAGCGCCACGGCCGCAGTGCCGCTCCCACGCCGCAGCAGCTCGTGCACCGCGTGCACGACGAGGCGGTTGCCCGATGCGCCGATCGGGTGCCCGAGCGCGATCCCGCCGCCGTTCACATTCACCCGATCCTCCGCGAGGCCGAGCTCGGCGGCCGAATGCGCGACGACGGCCCCGAATGCCTCGTTGATCTCGACGAAGTCGAGGGCCGCCGCATCCATGCCCGCGCGTGCGAGCGCGGCCTCGATCGCCCGCGCCGGCTGGGCGTGCAGCGAGGTGTCGGGCCCCGCGACCTGCCCGGCGGCGACGACCACGGCGAGCACGGGCCACCCGCGCTCGTCGGCGTGCGAACGGGTGGTGAGCACCACGGCGGATGCGCCGTCCGAGATCTGGGACGAGTTGCCGGCGGTCAGCGTGCCGCCCTCGGCGAAGGCGCCGGGGAGCCGGCTGAGGGTCTCTTCGGTCGTGCCCGGCCGAATGCCCTCATCAGTGTCGACCCACAGGGGCTCGCCTCGACGCTGCGGCACCGCGACGGGGATGATCTCGGCGGCGAACACGCCGGTCGATTGGGCGGCGAGCGCGCGCTGGTGCGAGAGCGCGGCGACCCGGTCCTGCGCTGCGCGGGTGACCCCGAAACGCGCGTTGTCGCGCTCCGTGGATGCCCCCATGCTGATGTGCTCGTACGCATCGGTGAGTCCGTCGTACGCCATCGAGTCGAGCGCCTCGACCGAGCCGTACTGCCAGCCGCTGCGCGAGCCCATCAACAGGTGCGGCGCCTGCGTCATCGACTCCATGCCCGCGGCGACGACGACGGCGGCCTCGCCGAGCCGGAGCATCCGACTCGCGTCGATGACCGCGGTCAGCCCGGAAAGACAGACCTTGTTGACCGCGACGGCGTGCACGTCCCAGCCGATCCCGGCACCGATGGCCGCTTGCCGTGCCGGGTTCTGCCCGGCCCCAGCCTGGAGCACCTGCCCCACCACGACCGCATCGATCTCCTCCGCGGGGATGCCGCCACGCTCGAGCGCGCCGCGGATGGCGAGCGCACCGAGCTGCGGGCCGGAGAATCCGGCGAACTGCCCCTTGAGTCGGCCCTGCGGCGTGCGTGCCGCCGCGACGATGA
>JAGQTK010000124.1 GCA_020439065.1 Microthrixaceae bacterium | reverse complement strand
GCACGCGTGCTCGTGGTCGCGACCGTTGTCGAGACTCTCGACGAGCTGCAGCGCAACACTGCCGCGCTGGCCTCCACAAGGCTGCTGCATGTTCGCCTGTCAGCGACTTCCGACGCAGTGCTCCCACGATTGACCAGACGACATGACGACGATGAGGCGGCGCTGCGCTGGCACACCCAGCGTCACCCCGAATTGGCGCGCGCTCTCGACCAAGCCGGCTTCACCGATGAGCTGCGCATCGACACAACCCACAAACGTGCCGCTGAAGTCGTCCAAGAGATCCTCGCCACCATCGTCGTATGAGCTACTCAGCGAGGTCGGCGACCCCGGTCAGACGAATGGGAGACACGCCCTAGTTCCCTAAACGGCCTTCGACTGATCGCGCAGGGCTACCGGTTCCTCGACGCACTCGACTTCGAAGCAGCCGTCGACGTGCTCGACGGGGCCAAGCCCTACATTCAAACCAACGAGTATTGGCCGCTCATCACCACGGTGCTGGTGTCCGCACGAACGGGACTTGGACACGGGCCCGCAGAGGCGGGGCGCGTACTTCGGGAGCTCTCGGGTGGCAGCTCTCGCCCGGGTACCGGCGAGAACAGTGCCACCGAGGCACTCCGCGGTGCGGTCGCGTTCGCGCTGCTCGCAGGCAATGACCCTCAAGCCGCAACTGATGCGCTTAGCAGTGTGCCGGCGACCAGCCCATTCGTCGCCGCTGCCCGAATCTCCACGTTCCTCTCGACCGAGCAACCTCGACCGGCGTTCGACCTCGCCCGCCAGCTTGCCGCGCTGCCCGCCCATACGCTTCGAACCCAAGCTCACACCATGACAGTCGGTGCCGTCGCCGCATTGCTGTGCGGTGACGACGTGGCCGCGTCGGCGTGGTTGAGCCAGGCCGCCGTGACATGGGAGAACTACGGCCCGCGCCATCACGTCGCGCTTCTCTCGGCACGCGATCGCCGACTGCTTTGGGAGTTCGCCCGAGAGCGCAATACCCGCCTCGTGCTTAACTATCTCGACATTCCTTCCACAAGCGTGACAATCGCGGGCCCCGCGGCGGTGACCTTGTCTCCGAGGGAGAACATCGTGCTCACTGCACTCGTCACCCATAGGAGCGCACGTGACATTGCAGAAGAGCTCGTGGTCTCGCCCCACACCGTGAAATCGCAACTACAGAGCCTCTACCGCAAGCTCGGCGTCTCATCACGGAGATCTGCATTGGCGGTCGCGTTCGAGCTTGGCTTCATCGACGCACAGCGAACGGATTAGGGTGCATCGCGGGCGGACGGAATGACACCGACCGACTGAGCAAACTATCGTCCGTCGAAATAGCACTGAGTATGAGTTCGCGTATGAATGGGCATTCACCTCGGTAGTAAACGCGCTCCGTTCGGTATGAATCGGCTTATTCTGATCGGCTTACGACGGATCGATGGCTCTGTCAGTCTGTTTTGGCCCCGGGGTGACGGCTAGGAGTGGCCCCACTTTCTGACTTGCCGGGGCGGTTCTGACGGTTTGATCTGGCCCCACCCGAGCGTGTGTTTCGTGTTGCTTCAGGATGAGCGGGCCCGGCAGGGGTCGAAAGTGGAATTGTTCGCGGATATCCGGCGTGCCTCGCGCGTCGACGGGCTATCGGTGCGCGCGTTGGCAGACAGGTTCGGGGTGCACCGTCGCACGGTGCGGCAGGCGCTGGCGTCGCCGGTTCCGCCGCAGCGGAAGACTCCGACTCGGATGTCGCCTCGGCTGGGGCCGTACAAGGCGGTGATCGACGCGATGCTCACGCAGGATCTGGACGCTCCTCGCAAGCAGCGGCACACGGCGACAAGGGTTCTCGCGCGGCTGGTCGACGAGCACGAAGCGACGGGACTGTCCTACTCGACGGTCCGCGACTACGTGCGCGTACGTCGTGCTCAGATCGACGCCGCCGCCGGGCGCCGCGTCGAGGTGTTCGTCCCGCAGGAGCACGCACCTGGTGAGGAAGCCGAAGTCGATTTCGGCGAGGTCTGGGTGATCCTGGCCGGGGTGAAGACGAAGTGCCACATGTTCACGTTCCGGCTCTCGCACTCGGGGAAGGCGGTGCACCGGGTGTACTCGACGCAATCGCAGGAAGCGTTCCTCGAGGGACACATCGACGCGTTCGACGAGATCGGTGGGATCCCGACCCTGCACATCCGATATGACAACCTCACGGCCGCGGTGCAGACGGTGCTGTACGGGAAGGGCCGTAGTCGGATAGAGAACGACCGGTGGGTGCTGTTCCGCTCGCATTACGGGTTCGACTCGTTCTACTGCCAGCCCGGGATCGATGGCGCCCATGAGAAGGGCGGCGTCGAAGGCGAAGTCGGTCGGTTTCGTCGCACCTGGCTTTCTCCGATGCCGGTCATCGACTCGCTCGCCGAGTTGAACGAGCAGATCCGCCGGTGGGACGCGCGCGACAACGAGCGGCGTATCAACACCCGGATCCGCACTGTCGGGCAAGACTTCACCGACGAACAAGCACGCCTTGCGTCATTGCCAGGCGAGCTGTTCGACCCTGGCCTGGTGCTCTACCCGCGGGTAGACCGTTCGAGCCTGATCACCGTGCGGATGGCGAGGTACTCCGTGCCCGCCCGTCTGATCGGGCGAAAGGTGCGCGTCTCGTTGCGGGCGTCTGAACTTGTGGTGTTCGATGGCCACGCCGAGGTCGCTCGGCACGAGCGGGTCGTGGCCCGCGGCGGCGAATCGATCAACCTCGACCACTACCTCGAGGTCCTCAGACGCAAGCCCGGCGCGTTGCCCGGATCCACCGCGCTGGCCCGTGCACGCGAAGCCGGCGTGTTCACGACAACGCATGACGCGTTCTGGCAGCAAGCGCGGAAGGTCGACGGCGACAGCGCCGGCACAAGGGCGCTGATCGACGTGCTCCTGCTCCACAGGACCATGCGAACCGTTGACGTGATCGCAGGGATCCGTGCCGCGCTCACGGTCGGGGCGGTGTCTGCCGACGTCGTCGCGGTCGAAGCCCGCCTGCACGCGGCCGGGCCCGAGTCAGACCGTCATCGCGTTGAACAACCGCGACGTGATGTGCAGCGAGTTTTCAGCCTCACCCAGCGTCGCCTCGCGGATCCGGCCGCGGTGATCGCCGGACTCCCAGCCGACCGGCGGCCGCTGCCATCCGTCGCCCACTACGACGAACTCCTCAGCCGACGTCCCGAACCGGAACCGCCGGTCACCGATAAGAGAGAAGGAATCACCGGAACATGACCACTCCCACCAACGTCACCACGACCCTGCGTCGACAGCGCGGGCTGACCGAAGAAGCCGCCGCGGCCGCCGTTGACCAAGCCTGCCGCAGGCTCCGCCTACCCACCATGCGGGCCGTGATGCACGAAGCGATCACGGCCGCGGAACGCGAGCAGCTGACCTACCAAGGCTTCCTCGCCGAACTCCTCCTCGCCGAGTGCGACGACCGGGACCGAAGGTCCGTGGTCCGCCGCGTGTCCGCAGCCGGGTTCCCGAGGAACAAATGGCTCGGCGACTTCGACTACGACGCGAATCCGAACATCAACCCGGCGACGATCCATACCCTCGCGAACGGGGACTGGATCCGCCGCGGCGACCCGCTCTGCTTGATCGGGGACTCCGGCACCGGGAAGTCGCACCTGCTCATCGGCCTGGGCACCGCCGCAGCTGAGAAAGGCTTCCGCGTCCGATACACCCTCGCCACGAAGCTCGTGAACGAGCTCGTCGAAGCCGCCGACGAGAAACAGCTCACCCGTACCATCAACCGGTACGGCCGCGTCGACCTGCTCCTGATCGACGAGCTCGGCTACATGGAACTCGACCGGCGCGGCGCGGAACTCCTGTTCCAGGTCCTCACCGAGCGCGAAGAGAAGAACTCCGTCGCGATTGCATCCAACGAGTCATTCAGCGCTTGGACGAAGACCTTCACCGACCCGCGCCTGTGCGCGGCGATCGTGGACCGGCTCACGTTCAACGGCACCATCATCGAAACCGGCACCACCTCCTATCGCCTCAACCACACCCGTCAGCGGCAGTAGCGATCCGAAAGCCATTCAGAGGTAGCGGCAGATGGACTCCGGTGTGCAGGCTTCGGACGCCGTAGCGGCCGCGTGCGCTCGAAGCTCGGCAATGCTCCCTCGCAGGGCGTGCAGCTGCTCGAGCTGCTCGTCGATCTCCACGAGTCGGCGGTCAAGGAGGTCCCGCACATGCGCGCACGGCGAACGGCCCGCGTCGCGAACATCGAGGATCTCCGCGGCCTGCGCAAGGGTGAGGCCCGCCGCGCGGGCCCGGCCGATGAACGCGAGCCGTTGCACCGTCTCGTCGCCATAGCTGCGGTACCCGGCCGGTGTGCGCTCCGGCGGCGGCAGCAGTCCGCGCTCCTCGTAGTACCGCAGCGTCGACGGCCTCGTCCTCGCCTTCTCCGCGAGCTCTCCGATCCGCATTGTGACACCTCCACCAACGGGCTTGACCTTCAAGCATGCTTGAAGGTCCATTCTGACGGATGTGACCGCGCAAGCGGCCCGGTTCACCCGAGGAGGCATCATGACGCAGCACAGCGAGTTCGATCTTGCGGTGATCGGCACGGGCGGGGCGGCGATGTCCGCCGCGATCCACGCCCGACTCGAAGGGGCCAGCGTGGTCGCCATCGAACGCGGCACCCTCGGCGGTACCTGCGTGAACGTCGGCTGTGTGCCCTCGAAGACGCTCCTCGCCGCCGCGCACACCCGCCACGCCGCCCTCGCGAACCCGTTCCCCGGCGCCCCCACGTCCGCCGGCACTGTCGACCTCGGCGCCCTCGTGCGGCAGAAGGATGACCTCGTCGGCATGCTCCGCCAGACCAAGTACGCCGACATCGCCGCCGCCTACGGGTTCGACATCCTCCCCGGCGCCGCCACATTCACCGACCCGGCAACCCTCCTCATCGACGAACGACCGGTTCGTGCCAGGTCGTATCTCGTCGCCATCGGCGCCGAACCGCACGTCCCGGCCATCCCCGGGCTTGAGCACGTCGACTACCTCACCTCGACCACGGCAATGGAACTCACCGAGTTGCCCGCCTCGCTCGTAGTGATCGGCGGCGGCTTCGTCGGCCTCGAACAAGCCCAGCTCTTCGCCCGCCTCGGCGTGGCCGTCACCATCATTGGCCGGCTCGCCCCGCACGCCGAGCCCGAACTCTCCTCCGAACTCCGCAAGGCCTTCCTCTCCGAGGGAATCACCGTCGTAGGCGACCGCGCCGCCACGATCATCCAGGACGACGGCGTGGTGCGGGTGCGCACCCGCACCGGCAAGGCGGTCACCGGAGAACGCGTCCTCATCGCCACCGGACGCACACCACGCGCCAACGGGCTCGACCTCGCCGCGGCGGGCGTCGCGACCGACGACCGCGGCTTCATCATCGTCGACGAGCAGCAGCGGACCACGAACCCGGTCGTGTTCGCCGCCGGCGACGTCACCGACGTGCCCCAGTACGTGTACGTCGCCGCGATGGCCGGGAAGATCGCAGCCCGCAACGCCCTCGGCCACCACGAACAGGTCGACTACACCGGGCTGCCCTCCGTCCTGTTCACCGCGCCGCAGCTCGGCTCCGCCGGCATCACCGAAGCCGAAGCCATCGCCGCCGGATACCGGTGCGCCTGCCGATACCTGAGGCTGTCCGATGTGCCCCGAGCCATCACGAACCACAACACCCGCGGCGGCATCAAGATCGTCGCCGACGCGGACACCGGCAAAGTCCTCGGCGTCCATGCCCTCGCCGAAACCGCCGGCGAGATGATGCTCGCCGCGACCTACGCCATTAAAGCCGGATTCACCGTCACCCAACTCGCCGACACGTGGGCCCCGTACCTCACCATGGCCGAAGGCATCCGCCTCACCGCGAACCTCTTCCGCAACGAACTCCCCACCTCCTGCTGCGCC
>JAGQTK010000123.1 GCA_020439065.1 Microthrixaceae bacterium | reverse complement strand
TTCACCCGCGAGGGCGAAGCGGCCCGGCCAGTAGCCGAAGCGGTCTGAGGGGTCACCCGGCCCCGCGATGAGCCCGGGCCGGGCGATGAGCAGGGCCGGGCCCGGGGCGTCCATGCTCGCGCGCTCGGCGGCCACCTTCGCGTGCGCATAGTTGTCGAGGTCGACCGGCTCGACCACGGCCGCACGCTCGTCGCCGCGGGGGTCGTGTCGTCGGCGTACACCGAGATGCTCGAGACGAGGCTCCAGTGCTCGGCGCGGCCGGCGAGCGCATCGAGCGCCGGCCGCACGAGGTCGAGGTCGTACGAGAGCTCGATGACGTCGTCCCAGACGCGGTCCTGCACCGCGGCGTAGGCGGCGGGGTGGGTGCGATCGGCGCGCACGAGCCGGGCCCCGGGCGGCACCGCGCCCGCGTTGCCGCGCGCGAGGCACCTGACCTCGGCGCCGTGCGCGAGCGCCGCGCGGGCGATCTCGCGCCCGAGCCACGCGGTGCCACCGAGAACGAGAACCTGTCGCATGTGCCCAGTCTGCTCGGGCGATGCGGCGCCCGCTACCACCCGGCGGTGTCCTTCCCCGGCAGCACCGCTCCCGGCAGGCCCCTGCCTGCAGCGCGCGCCGGCGCCCACAACGGCAGTGACGCTATTGCGTGACCTTGGGCGTGTCGCCCCCGACGAGCTTGAGCCCCACGATGCAGCCGACAAGCCCCATGATCAGCAGAATGCGCACGAGCGAGACGGGCTCTTCGCCGGTGATCATGGCGTACACGACCGTGAGCGCGGCGCCGATGCCCACCCAGACCGCATACGCGGTGGCGGTCGAGATATCGCGCATCGCCCAGGCGAGCCCACCCATGCTGAGGATGATGGCGACCCCGAAGATCACGCTCGGCCACAGCTTCGTGAAGCCCTCGGACTTGCCGAGCGCCGTCGCCCAGACCGCTTCGAGCAGGCCCGAGATGATGAGTACGATCCACGCCATGATGACGACCTTTCGGCCAGTCTTGTCGCGTGCCGGGTACTGGTTTGCCTCGTCCGGGGGCCGTGTCGCGGGCCCGGGAGCAGTCTAGCCGCGCGGCCTGAGCGGCGCCTTTGCACGCACGGCTCAGACGAGGAAGACCGTGAACAGCCCCGGGTTGTGCGCGTGCACCAGCACCGCGAACACCACGGCGTCGAACAGCAGATGCACCGAGACGACGTAACCCAATGAGCGGGTGCGCATGAAGATGTAGCCCTGCAGCAGCGCGAACGGGATCGTCAGCAGCGGACCCCAGGCCTGGTAGCCGAGTTCCCAGAGGAACGAGACGAACACCATCGCCTGCAGGATGTTTGCCTGCCACACCGGGAAATGCCGGCGCAGCAGCGCGAACACGGTGCAGATGAAAAACAGCTCATCCCAGATGCCCACCGCACCGACGCCCACAAACAGCCGGGCGATCAGCTCGGGGGTGTCGACGACGGGCCAGTTGGCGTAGACGCCGGAGGTGATGAAGTAGAACGGCAGGATCAGCCATCCGAGCGCCAGCACACCGACGAGCCAGGCCCATTGGAAGGCACTCCAGCGCTGACCGCCGCGCCACGGAAACCCGGTCGCCCGGTCCCGGTACACGAAGCGCGAGATCACGTATGGTGCCACGACGGCGCCACCGAGCGCGAGCGTGAACCGCAGGAACGCGAGGTTGTCGAGCTCGGCGTGCAGCGGGATCAGGCTGACGATGCCCAGGCCGATCGCGATCAGCGAGAGATCGCGCAGCAGGCTCGGCGGGCGCGCGCCCACCCGCGCATCCGTGCCGCGGGTGCGCGGGTGGGCATCCGTGCCGCGGCCACTCGCCCGCGGGGCGCGCCGCTCGCACAGCCACGCCCCGGCGAGGGCGGCAACAAGCAGTCCCCAGCCCAGCCAGCTGCGCTGCAGCACGAAGAACGCCGGCGCGGCGAGACACACGAGCAGGGCCGGCAGCAACCGCCACGACCATCGCGGCAGCACGGGCGCGCTCGGCTCGCCGTGTCGGCCCCACGCCCCGCGTCCCCCGCGCGCGCTCGGCACCACAGGCGCACCGGGGTCTGCGTGCATGCAGGTCTCCGTTCCGCGTTCGTGGGCAGCGCTTCTCGTTGACGATGCCGCCCGCCGACGGCGCTGTGCGTCAGAGCCGACGGTAGAGCATGTCACGGATGCTGTGGCCCCGGCGGATGCCCTTCGCCTCGAACGAGGTGAGCGCGCGCCCCTCGAAGCGCGGCGCCCAGGCGGTGGGCGCGGCATCGAACTCGCGCACGAACTCGGGCGCGGCGTCCATCACGCGGCGCTGCTGGCGCGCGTAATCCTCCCAGTCGGTCGCGAGCCGCAGCAGCCCGCCGGGCCGCAGGGCGCGGGCGGCGAGCGCCGCGAACTCGGCGGTGACGAGGCGCCGCTTGTTGTGCTTGGACTTGTGCCACGGGTCGGGGAAGAACACCCAGAGCTCCTCGACGGACGCCTCGGGCAGGAAGCTGCGCAGCACCTCCGGCGCATTCGCCTCCATCACCCGCACGTTCAGGAGGCCCTCCCGCTGTGCGCCCAGCATCGTCTTCGCGAGGCCGGCGATGAACACCTCCACGGCGAGGAAGTTCGTCTCGGGATGCGCCTGCGCCGCGTGCAGCACCGCTTCACCCTGCCCCGAGCCGATCTCGACGACAAGCGGCGCCTCGCGCCCGAACGCCGCCACCGCGTCAAAGCGTGCGTCGGGATGCACGCTCGTCTCGGCACTCCCACGTGGTGCGGTGATCAGGAAGCGCTCACCGAGCTCTGCCCAGCCGCGCTCCTGCCCGTCGGTGAGGCGGCCGCCGCGGCGCACGAACGAGACCGGCTTCTCGCGGAATCCGGCCTTCACGTGCTCGGGTACGTCAAAATCCTCGTCGCTGCTCACCACACAAGCCTACGAGGCCCACCCGGCCGCCGGCCGCGCTCCGCCCCGGACGCACGGTGCCCCGCAACCGCTGCGGGGAAACACCTTGCGCCGCGAG
The DNA here is from genome assembly GCA_020439065.1 of Microthrixaceae bacterium. Taxonomy (GTDB): domain Bacteria; phylum Actinomycetota; class Actinomycetes; order Actinomycetales; family Microbacteriaceae; genus Microbacterium. The sequence goes on along the minus strand of JAGQTK010000123.1, from coordinate 3,051 downwards.
CGTCACTGCGCAGTGACGAAATCGATCAGCTGCTCCACCCGCCCGAGCAGCGCGGGCTCGAGATCGCGGAACGTCCGCACGCGCGACAGAATCCGCTGCCAGGCGATGCCGTGATCCTCCACCGTCTCCGCCGGCCAGCCGAACGCGCGGCAGATGCCCGTCTTCCAATCGGTGCCGCGCGGAATCTCGGGCCACCGCGCGATCCCCATCGCCGCCGGCGTCACGCACTGCCAGACGTCGACGAAGGGGTGGCCCACGATCAGCACGTGCTCACGATGCGGGCCGGATGCCACGGCCTGCGCGAAGCGCGACTCTTTCGACCCCGGCACGAGGTGATCGACGAGCACGCCGTACCGCCGCCGCGCCGACGGTGGGTCGGCTCGCAGGATCTCCTCCAGCAGATCGATCCCTTGCAGGTATTCGACGACCACACCCTCGACCCGAAGATCCGCGCCCCACACCTTCTCGATGAGTTCGGCGTCGTGTCGCCCCTCGACGAGGATGCGACTCGGCAGCGCCACGCGGGCGCGCGCGTCCGGCGCGGCGAACGAGCCGGAGGCCGTGCGCGCCTTGCCCTGTTCCCTGCGCGCAGGTGGCAGGAGCACCACCGGTGCGCCGTCGATGAGGTAGCCGCCGCCGAGGGGGAAGAGTCGTCGCGCGCCGCGCCAATCCTCAAGCTCGACGAGCGTGCCTTCGATGCGGGTGATCGCGCCGCAGAATCCATCGCCCGCGACCTCGACCACGAGGTCGCGCTCGGCCCGCACCTGCGCCGGCTGCACCCGCCCCGCATCGCGCCAACCCTTGGCGAGCACGTCTGCGCCATACCTGTCATCCACCCACTCAGCCTGAGCCATGCCCTGCGGGGCGACAACCGGACACGCCGCACACCGCTCGCGTGCCGCCTCGGTGCACCACGGCGGCGCCGCAGCCACATGGCGACCGAGGTGCCGGCCCGGCCCCTCGCCGGTGGACGCACCCGGCGGCGCACCCATAGACTCAAATCCAGTCGGTACAACGGTGGCCTCTCACGGCCCCGAGCAAGGGGGTGGCGCCGATGCGCGCACGTTGGGCGTTCGCGTTGGCCACGGCAGCGCTGCTGGCTGGAGCGGCAATCGGCACACCCGCTGCGGCGGATGCCTCGAGCCCCCCTACGGCGCAGCACTCCGCGGTGCAGCAATCCGCGGCGCAGCAGCTCCTGCCCGCCACGGCCCCCGTCACCCTCGGCACCGGGTACGTGCTCGACGACGCCGGTGTGCTCACAAACGGCGAAGAAGACATGGTCCAGGCCCGCCTCGAGCAGCTCCGCGCCGACACCGACCTCGACCTCTGGGTGGCGTTCGTGCCCGAGTTCTCGAGCCCGAGCGATGCCGCAGAGTGGGCCAACGACACCGCGACTCGCAACGGGCTCGGCCCGACGCAGTACCTGCTCGCCGTCGCCGTCGACACCCGCCAGTTCTACCTCTCGGGCGACTCCTCGGGCCCGCTCAGCGACACACAGCTTGCCGCCATCGAACAGCAGCGCATCCGGCCCGCGCTGGGCACGCTCGACTGGGTCGGCGCGGTCGACGCGGCCGCCACCGGCATCACCGATGCCGCGGGCGGCGGAACGGGTGCACCCGGCGGCGGGAATACGGGCGGCGGCGCCGGCTGGATCGTCGTCGTCGTGATCGTCGTGATCGGGATCGGCGTGGTCATCTGGGCCGTCGCGAGCAGGCGCAAGAAGACCGCCCCCGGCGCACACGGCCCGAGCCAGATCGCGCAGCGCAGCACCGCCGATCTCGGCCGCGGGGCCGCCTCGGCCCTCGTCGCCACCGACGACGCCATCCGCACCAGCGAGGAGGAGCTCGGGTTCGCGAGCGCGCAGTTCGGAGATGCCGCCACGAGCGACTTCCAGGCCGCCCTCGAGTCGGCCAAGACGAAGCTGAATCAGGCTTTCACCCTCAAGCAGAAGCTCGATGACCACATCCCCGACTCGGAGGAAGACGTCCGGGCCTGGAACACGCAGATCCTGCAGCTGTGCGAAGAGGCCAACGCCACGCTCGACGCAAAGGCCGCCGACTTCGACGCACTGCGCAAGCTCGAGGCCAATGCCCCGGAGGCCCTCGCCCACGTGCAGGGGGAACGCGCCGCGGTGACGCCCCTGATCACCGCCGCGACGGCGTCGCTGGAGAGGCTCGCCGGGCGCTACGAGCAGAGCGCACTCGCAACGGTCGCCGACAACCCGCCACAGGCATCCACCCGCCTGGCATTCGCCGACGAACAGCTCGACGCGGCGCAGCGCCTGATCGGGGAGGGCAAGGGCGGCGAGGCGGCCGTGAGCATCCGCGCCGCGGAGGAAGCCGTCGACCAGGCCCGGCTGCTCACGCAGGCCGTCGACAAGCTCGGTGCCGACCTCACCGCCGGGGAACAGCGCATCGCCGCCGCGATCGCCCACCTTGAGGGCGACGTCGCCCAGGCGAGCCATCTTCCCGACCCCGAGGGCCACATCGCCGGAGCGGTCGCGTTCGTGAACCAGCAGCTCGCCGCCGCGCGCACGGCGCTGGCCGCGCCCCGCATCGCACCGCTGCAGGTGCTGCAGGGGCTTGACGAGGCCAACACGCGAATCGACGGCGTCGTCGCGGGTGTACGCGACGCGGCGGCCGCGCAGCAACGCGCGCAGCAGTCGTTCCAGCAGAGCCTGCTGAGCGCCAAGGCGCAGGTCTCCGCCGCCGAGGACTACATCACCGCCCGCCGCGGCGCCGTGGGTGCAGATGCGCGCACGCGCCTCGCCGAGGCCGGCGCCTCGCTCGTGCACGCGCAGCAGTTGCAGGGCATCGATCCGCAGCAGGCCCTCGCGTACGCGCAACGCGCCAACCAGCTCGCGGCGCAGGCCATCCAGTTCGCGCAGCAGGATGTCGGATCGTTCGAGCGCAACCAGGGCGGCGGCGGGGGCGGCGGAAACGTGGCCGGCGCCGTACTCGGCGGCATCCTGATCAACTCGCTGCTCGGCGGTGGTGGCGGCGGCGGCCGCGGTCGCGGTGGCGGTTTCGGGGGCGGCGGCTTCGGCGGGGG
>JAGQTK010000122.1 GCA_020439065.1 Microthrixaceae bacterium | reverse complement strand
GATCGTGCCGGCGAACAGCCACGGGTCTTGCAGCACCATGCCCGTGCGCGAGCGCACATCGTCGCGTGTGAGCGTCGCGATGTCTTGCCCATCGAGCAGAATCTGCCCGCCGCCCAGCTCGTAGAAGCGCATGATCAGGTTGACCAGGGTGGTCTTGCCCGCCCCGGTCGGCCCGACGATCGCAACCGTCTGCCCGGGCTCGACCCGGAAGGAGAGGTCGGTGATCAGCGGGCGCTCCGGATCGTACGAGAATCTGACGTGCGTGAACTCGATGACCCCCTCGCCGTCGACGGGCTTCGGGGCGTTCGGGTCGTCGGGCTCCTGCTCCTGTGCGTCAAGCAGGTCGAAGACCCGCTCGGCCGAGGCCGTGCCCGATTGCACGACGGCTGCCATGCCGCCGAGCTCCGACAGCGGCTGGGTGAACTGCTGCGAGTACTGGATGAAGGCCTGCACATCGCCCAGTCGCAACTGCCCGCTGGCCACCATGAGGCCGCCGAGCACGGCGATGCCGACGTAGGTGAGGTTGCCGATGAACATCATGCCCGGCATGATCATGCCGGAGAGGAACTGCGCCTTGAAGCTCGCCTCGAACAGCTCCTGGTTGTCGACATCGAACTTCGCGCGCGAGTCGGCCTCGCGACCGAACACCTTCACGAGGGCGTGCCCCGAGAAGGACTCCTCGACGCGCGCGTTCAGGCGACCGACCTTGCGCCACTGGATGCCAAACGCCTTCTGTGAGCGCGGACCGATCACCCCGAAGATCACCGCCATGAGCGGCAACGAGACGAGCGCGACGAGCGCGAGCTGCCACGAGATCGAGAACATCATCACGAGCACGCCGACGACGGTGAGCACCGAGGTGACCACCGTGGAGAGCGATTGCTGCATGGTCTGCGTGATGTTGTCGATGTCGTTGGTCACCCGCGAGATGAGCTCGCCGCGCTGCACCTTGTCGAAGTACGACAGCGGCATCCGATTGATCTTCGCCTCGACGTCGGCGCGCAGCTGGAACATCGTGCGCACCATGATCACGTTGATCACGAACCCCTGCACCCAGCCGAGGAGCGCCGATGCGACGTAGAGCATCAGCACCCAGCGGATGACGATGGCGAGCGCCGCGAAATCGACGCCGGCGCCCACGACGAAGTGGCTCATGGCGGCGACCATGGCGGCGAAGTCGCTCTGCCCGGCCGCCTGCAGCGCGGCGACGACCTCGGCCTGCGTCGTACCGGCGGGGAATTGTCCGCCGAGGGCGGCGGAGACCGAGCCCTCGAAGATGATGTTGGTGGCCTCGCCGAGCACCTTGGGGGCGATCACGGCCATCACGACGCTGATCGCGCCGAGCAGCGATACGAACGTGAAGCCGAAGGCGTGGGGCCGCAGCAATCCGATCAGTCGGGCGAAGCTCTTCCCGAAGTTCGTGGCCTTGCCGGGGGCGACGCTCGACCAGTCGTCCGCGCCCAGGCGCGCCTGCTCGGCGAGCTCGAGTTCGAGTCGTTCCTCTTCGCTCATCAGGTCTGGCGTGCTCATGCCTCGACCCCCAGCTGCGACTCGACGATCTCCCGGTAGGTGGCACTGCCCCGCAGCAGCTCCTCGTGCGTGCCGAGCCCGACCATGCGGCCGCCCTCCAGCACGACGATGCGGTCGGCATCGGTGATGGTCGACACGCGTTGCGCGACGACGATCTTCGTGGTCTGCGGCAGCGCCCGCCACAGCGCCTGGCGCAGGCGCGCATCGGTGGTCAGATCGAGCGCCGAGAACGAATCGTCGAAGACGAGGATGTCGGGCTGGTGCACGATGGCGCGGGCGATCGCGAGGCGCTGGCGCTGGCCGCCCGACACGTTGGTGCCGCCCTGCGCGATGCGCGCATGCAGCTGGCCATCCATCGCTTCGACGAAATCGCGCCCCTGTGCGATCTCGAGCGCGTGCCACAGCTCGTCGTCGGTGGCCTCCTCGCGACCGAAGCGCAGATTGGATGCCACCGTCCCGGTGAACAGGAACGGCCGCTGCGGCACGAGCCCGATGCTGCGCCACAGCCGATCGAGATCGGCGTCGCGCACGTCGACGCCGCCCACCGCCACGCTGCCGGCGGTCACGTCGAACAGGCGCGGGATGAGCGAGATGAGGGTGGTCTTGCCGGAGCCGGTCGAGCCGACGATGGCCACGGTCTCGCCACGGGCCGCCTCGAAGGTGATGTCGGCGAGCACCGCCGCCTCGGCGCCCGGGTAGGTGAAGGCGGCACCGCGGAATGCGACCGTGCCGGGCGCCGGAAACTCGGTCACCGGGTTGGCGGGTCGGGTGAGCGTCGACTCGCTCGCGAGCACCTCGCTGATGCGCTCGGCCGAGACGGCGGCGCGCGGGATCATGATCGTCATGAAGGTGGCCATGAGCACGCCCATCAGGATCTGCCCGACGTACTGCATGAACGCGAAGAGCGTGCCGATCTCGACGGCGCCGGCGTCGACCTGGATGCCGCCGAACCAGATGACCCCGACGACCGTGACGTTCAGCACCAGCATCGCGAGCGGGAACAGCAGCACGAACAGCGAGCCGACCTTGCGCCCGACCACCATGATGTCGTGGTTCGCCCCGCGAAAGCGCTCCGCCTCGATGTCTTCGCGCACGAAGGCGCGCACGACCCGCACACCGGTCAGCTGCTCGCGCAGGATGCGGTTGATGGCGTCCAGCTTGGCCTGAAACGCCCGAAACAGCGGCACCATTCGGCTGACGATCAGCGTCGCGACCAGCAACAGGCCGGGGACGGCGACGGCGATCAGCCAGCTCAGGCCGACGTCCTGCTGCAGCGCCATGATGATGCCGCCGATTGCCAGCAGCGGCGCGGTCACCAGCATGGTGGCCCCCATCATCGCCAGCATCTGCACCTGCTGCACATCGTTCGTGTTGCGGGTGATCAGCGAGCCCGGGCCGAACTGCGACACCTCGCGCTCAGAGAACGCGCTGACCTTCTCGTACAAGTCGCGGCGGATATCGCGGCCCGCCGCCATCGCGGCGCGCGCCGCGAAGTACGTCGCGATGATCGAGCACGTGATCTGCGCGAGCGAGATGGCGAGCATGAAGGTGCCGGTCGACCAGATGTAGCCGGTGTCGCCGGTGGCGACGCCCTTGTCGATGATGTCGGCGTTCAGGCGCGGCAGATACAACGACGCCATCGCGGCGATGAATTGAAAGACCAGCACGCCCAGCAGCAGCCATTTGTAGGGCTTCAGCGAGCGGAACAGCAGTTTGCCAAGCACGGGATCTCCGAAGGTGGGGGCGGTCACGAACGTGGATGCCACGCCACGGCATCAATTCGCAGATCACAAGGGTACTTCGCGCCGCCGCCATGCCCAAGACCCGCGCGCGAGAGTCGAGTCAGAACGGCCGGCGCATCGCCGAAGCCGGCGAGTGCCTCGGGGAACGTGGGCACGCCCGTGCAGAAGCGGGCGGCGCCGAGCGCGATGACCCCGAGCGGCACGTTCCCCATACGGCGCGGCGGTCGCCAGGACTAGGATCAGGAGCGTGCTGACGATAGGGCTTCCCCGGATCACAGCTTGCGGCACGATGCACGTCTGAAACGGGTCACGAACACTGATCGGAGCCACATGCACGCATCCCACGCTTCGGTGCCATCCGCCACGTCGCCGACGAAAACGTCGTGGATTCCACTCACCGTCGTCGTCCTCACGCAGATTCAGGCCTCGTTCGCGGTCAACGCCCTCACCGTCTCGATGGCCGGCATCACCAGCGATCTGGATACACCGGCCACCTCTGTCGGCACCGCGATCACCGCCGGCACCTTCGCGATGGCCGCGTTCATCCTGCTCGGCGCGAAGATCGGCGCGCGCTTCGGCACACGCCGCGTCTTCCAAATCGCCGTCGCGGTCCACGCGAGCGCGATGGCCGCCGTGGCGCTGAGCCAGAGCCCGGCGATGCTCTTCATCGCGCAGGCCTCCTCGGGCGCCGTGATCGCGCTCATCGCCCCCGCGCTCACGGTGTTCATCGCCACCAACTACAGCGGCACGCAGCAGGCGCGCGCGATCGGTCTCCTGGCCGCGGCGATCCCGGCGGCGGGCGTGCTCGCCCTGCTCATCGCCGGCTGGTTTGCCGCGGGCATCGGCTGGCGCTACAGCTTTGCCCTCGTGGTTGCGCTCGGGGTCGTGAACCTGCTGCTGAGCTTCCGTCTCAAGAAGGTGCCGCCGCAGCCGGATCTGGGCATCGACTGGACCGGTGCGGTCCTCGCCGCCATCAGCATCATCCTGCTCAGCTTCGGGTTCTCGGGCCTCGCAAGCTGGGGTGTCTGGCAGGCCACCGACGCCGCGCCGTTCGATGTCCTCGGCGTCTCGCCCGCCCCGCTGCTGATCATTCTCGGCCTGGTCGTGGGCCAGATCTTCTTCGTGTGGATCGCTCGGCGGCAGCAGCAGAAGCGCTCGCGCATCTTCGACCTGCGGGTGCTCGCCACGAGCTCGGAGCTGGCCATCACCGCGTGCATGTCGATCATGCTGTTCGTCGGCACCGCCGCGAACTTCCTGATCCCCCTCTATATGCAGGTGGTGCAGGGGCTCACGGGCATCCAGACGTCGTTCTCGATCATCCCCTACACGCTCTCGATCTTCCTCGCCTCGACGTTCGTCGCCGTGCTCTACAGCCGGTTCGCGCCCCGCGTGCTGGCCGCCTCGGGCTTCGTGGTGGTCGCCGGGGCCCTCACGCTGATCGCGTTCAGCATCCGCGGCGACTGGGGACAGCTGTTCATCGTGACCGGGCTGATCCTGCTCGGCCTGGGCCAGGGCGCCATCGTGGCATTGGTGTTCAACACGCTGCTCTCCTCGGCGCCCAAGGCGCTCGCGGGCGATGTCGGCGCATGGCGCGGCCTGGTGCACAACCTCTCGGGGTCGGTGGGCATCGCGGTGGCCAGCGCCTTCGCCGTGGGCATGCTGGCCTCACTGGCCGCCACTGCGGCCACGGAGCATCCCGAGATCTCGCCCGAGCTGATCTCTGAGGTCAACTTCGACAACACGAACTTCCTCACCAACGACCAGCTCGCGCAGTCGCTCGCGAACACCTCCGCCACGCCGGCGGAGGTGGCAGTGGCCATTGAGCTCAACGCCGAGGCGCGCCTGCGCGCACTCCAATACTCGCTGCTCGGGCTCGGCGCGCTCGCACTGCTGGCGATCGTGCCCGCGACCCGCATGCCGGGCCGCATCGCAGGCGAGCTTCCCGAAGTCCTCGAACCCACCGACAACGACACCGTCGATGTCGACATCCCCCTCAACCCGGAGTCTGCCGCATGAGCACATCAGTTCCCCTTCCCGCCCTCTCCGTCATCGACGCGGTCGCGCTGACCGTCGGTCCCGCAGCCGACGATGCCCAGGCCCTGGGCTTCGCCGTGTTCACCGAGGGTGAGGTGCCCGCCGAGCTCGGCCTCGACCGCGCCGCCCTCGAGCGCGCGGGCTTCACCGGCAAGGCCGGGTCCTCGCTCGTGCTCCCGAGCGCCGAGGGCCCCGAGCTCGTCGCCGTCGGCGCGGGTGCGCCCGCCGAGCTGGATGCCGCGACCCTGCGTGACCTCGCGGCGACGTTCGCACGGGCCGCCGCACGCCATGCGCGCATCGCGCTGCGCGTCGACACGCTGGGCTCGATCGCCGTCGCCGAAGCGGTAACGGTGCTCAGCGAGGGCACGCTGCTGGCCCGCTACAGCTACGCCGGGCTGAAGACCGCGCCGAAGACGATCGCGCTGGAGGCAGCGGGCTTCTCGGTGCCGGGCGCCGAGGCGACCACCGCACAGCTGAGCGCGGCGATCGACGCGGCACGGGTGTGCGCGCGCAGCACGGTGATCGCCCGCGACCTCGCCAACACGCCCCCCAACCACCTGACCGCCACCCGGATGGGCGAGGTCGCCGTCGAGCTGGGCGAGCGCTTCGGCTTCGGGGTGGAGCTGTTCGACAAGGCCGCGCTCACCGAGCTGGGCTGCGGTGGGCTGCTCGGTGTCAACCAGGGCAGCGCGCAGCCGCCCCTCATGATCAAGCTCAGCTACCAGCCCGAGGGCGAGGCGAGCGGGCACCTCGGCCTGGTCGGCAAGGGCATCATGTATGAC
>JAGQTK010000121.1 GCA_020439065.1 Microthrixaceae bacterium | reverse complement strand
AGAGGTATGACGAGATTCAGGAAGCCCTGAAGGACGTCATGGATCCAGAGCTCGGCATCAACATCGTCGACCTCGGCTTGATCTACGACCTCGGCTGGGATGATGAGAACGACGCGCTCGTGATCCACATGACCCTCACGAGCGCTGGTTGCCCGCTGACCGACGTGATCGAAGAGCAGACCGCGCAATCGCTCGATAACGTCGTGGAACGCTTCCGCATCAACTGGGTCTGGATGCCGCCGTGGGGTCCCGAGCGGATCACCGACGATGGCCGCGACATGATGCGCGCCCTCGGCTTCTCGATCTGACGCACCCGACGCGACACACACCACTGCCCCGTGCACGAACGCACGGGGCAGTGGTGTGTGTGCGTGAGGATCGCACGGTGTGTCGCCGGGCGACGACACGGGCGCTGCCCCCGTGGGCGGCCGATACACTTGGCGGGTGAGCGCACCAGCATTGCAAGCCCTGCCCATCGATCAGCTTCGGCAACGTTCGAGCACAAAGTGGCGCACCCACGAGGCCGATGTGCTGCCGCTGTTTGTCGCCGAGACCGACTTTCCGCTCGCGCCCGCCATCACCGCCTCCCTCGCGCGCGCCGTCGCGCTCGGTGACACCGGCTACACGCCGCCCGAGCCCGGCATCCGCGAGGCGTTCACCGACTTCGCGCAGCGACGCTTCGGCTGGACGGTGGACCCGGCCCGCATCCGCACCACCTGCGACGTGATGATGGGCGTCGTCGAGCTGCTGCGTCGCGTGATCGAACCCGGTGACCGCGTCATCACGAACCCGCCCGTGTACCCACCGTTCGACATGTGCATCGAGGAGGCCGGCGGCGTCGTCGACCGCGTGCCGCTGCTCGACAATGGCAGCGGGTGGGAACTCGACCTCGCCGGCATCGAGGCGTCGCTCGCCGCGGGCGCGCGTGCCGTGCTGCTGTGCAACCCGCACAACCCCACCGGCACCGTGCACTCGCGCGCACATCTGGCCGCGCTGGCCGAGCTTGCGGAGCGCTATGGCGCGTCCGTCGTGAGCGACGAGATCCACGCACCCTCCGCGCAGCGCAGCGCCGGGTTCGTCCCGTTCTTGACCGCCTCCGACGCCGCAGCGCGCGTGGGCTTCGCCGTCACGAGCGCCAGCAAAGCATTCAACCTCGCGGGGCTCAAATGCGCGCTGATGGTCACCGCGGGCGACGGCCCCACGGCGATCGTCGACGGGCTGCCACCGGAGGTCGAATGGCGCACCGGGCTGTTCGGTGCGATGGCCGCCGTCGCAGCGTTCGCGCCGGAGAGCGATGCATGGCTCGACAGCCTGCTCACCACGCTCGACGAGAATCGTCGCCTCCTCGGCGAGCTGCTCGACGTGCACCTCCCGGGTGCGCGGTACCGGATGCCTGACGCCGGCTTCCTCGCCTGGGTAGACCTGCGCGCGCTCGGTTGGGGTGCCGACCCCGCCGAGCGCATCCTCAGGGAGGCGAGGGTCGCGTTCAACTCGGGTCCGAGCTTCGGACCGGACGGTGAAGGCTATGTGCGCATCAACTTCGGGTGCTCACCCGAAGTGCTGCGCGAAGCGATCGAGCGCACCGGCGCACTGCTCGCGAAGTGAGCGAGGCGCTCAGCTCGCCGGCCCCGTCGGTGTGGCGGGGCAACTACGCCGCGGTCACCGCCGGCGCGGTCGCGCTCGTGTTTCTCGCCGCACTGCAATCGCTCGCGGTCACCACGGTGATGCCGGTGGTCAGCGCCGAGCTCAACGGCGCGAGCCTGTACGCGGTTGCGTTCGCCGGCACGCTCGCGACGAGCGTCATCGGCATGGTCGCTGCGGGGGCATGGGCCGACCGCTCCAGCCCCCTGAAGGCGCTCACCACCGCCGTGCTGCTGTTTCTCATCGGCCTCGTGATCGCGGGGCTCGCGACATCCATGCCCGCCCTCGTGGCGGGGCGCCTGATTCAGGGGCTCGGCGTCGGTGGGCAGACCGTCTCGCTGTACGTGATCGTGGCGCGCGTGTACCCGTCACTCATGCACGGGCGGGTGTTCGCCGCATTCTCGGCGGCATGGGTCGTACCCTCGTTGATCGGGCCGTTTCTGGCCGGTGCGGTGACCGAGTATCTGCACTGGCGCTGGGTGTTTCTCGGCGTCGCCGCGCTGACGGTCTGCGCCTTCGTCATGGTCTTCTTGCGCCTGCGCGGGCGCGATCTGCACACCGACGACCCGGCGGGAGGCGGTACCGCCAAGCGGCTCGCACTCGCCGTGCTGGTGGCTGCCAGCGCCCTCGCACTGAGCCTGTCGGGCGAACTCGGGACGTGGGCGTGGCTCGGGGTGATCGTCTCGCTGGTGGTGATGGCGATCGTGATCCGGCCCCTGCTGCCCAAGGGCGCGCTCCGGGCGGCTCGCGGGCTGCCAAGCGTCGTGCTGATGCGCGGGCTGATCGCCGGCGCGCTGTTCGGATCCGAGATCTACATCCCCTACCTGCTCATCGAACAGTACGAGTTCTCACCCACCTGGGCGGGGCTGGGCCTCACCGCGGGGGCGTTGACCTGGGCGACGGCGGCAGAGCTGCAGGGCCGCTTCGGTGATCGCCTCGGGAACACCCGCATCACCGTGATCGGCTCCGCGCAGCTGCTCGCCGCGATCCTGCTCTGCGCGGCCACCGCACTGTGGGGCCTGAACCCCGCCGTGATGATCGTGGGGTGGGCGCTGTCGGGTTCGGGCATGGGGCTCATGTATCCGCGCCTGACCGTGCTGACGCTCGCGTACTCGACGCCGCAGAACCAGGGCTTCAACTCATCGGCGCTCTCGATCTCGGACTCGATCGGCTCGGCCTCGACGATGGCGATCATGGGCGTCGTGTTCACCGCGCTGGTGGGCACCGGCGCGGGCTTCACGGCGGTCTTCGCGATCGCGGCGCTGCTTGCGATCCTTGCACTCGTACCCGGCCTACGCCTCGGGCACGCGGCGGAAGCGACGCGGTAGGACGACGCGGGGACGACCGCGCCGCGGGAGCCGTCGACACCCGATCCCAGCCGCCGCAGCGGCCTGCATGCACCTGACACGCAGGTGCGGCGCGTCGCCCTCGCCTATACTTATGGGCTGACCATCGGTCACTCTTCTCCTCCTCCAATTGAAACGGACGTCTGCTGTGCTCGCCGTGCACGATCTCGAAATTCGCGTGGGTGCCCGCGTGCTCATGTCAGATGTCTCGTTCCGCGTCAGCGCAGGCGACAAGGTGGGGCTGGTGGGGCGCAACGGCGCCGGCAAGACCACCCTCACCAAGGTGTTGGCGGGGGATCTGCTGCCCTCCGATGGCAAGGTGACAACCTCGGGGGAGCTCGGCTATCTGCCGCAGGATCCCCGCAGCGGAAATCCGGAGGACCTCGCACGCACGCGGATCCTCGACGCCCGCGGCCTCGGGCAGCTCTCGATCGGGATGCACGAGGCTTCCATCGCCATGGGCGACAGCGACCCGGATGTCGCGGCCGCGGCCATGCGACGTTACGGCGCGCTCACCGAGCGGTTCGAAGCGCTTGGCGGCTATGCGGCGGAGGCCGAGGCGGCCTCGATCGCGAACAACCTCTCGCTGCCGGACCGCATCCTGAACCAGCCCCTGAGCACCCTCTCGGGTGGACAGCGCCGCCGCATCGAGCTCGCCCGCATCCTGTTCTCTGACGCCGAGTCCATGATCCTCGACGAGCCGACGAACCACCTCGACGCCGACAGCGTCGTGTGGCTGCGCGAGTTCCTGAAGAACTACAAGGGCGGGCTGATCGTGATCAGTCACGATGTCGAGCTCGTCGGCGAGACCGTGAACCGCGTCTTCTACCTCGACGCGAACCGCCAGGTCATCGATGTGTACAACATGGGGTGGAAGCACTACTTGCGCCAGCGTGCCGCCGACGAGGAACGGCGCAAGAAGGAGCGCGTCAACGTCGAGAAGAAGGCCACCCAGCTGCAGCTGCAGGCCGCGCGCTTCGGCGCGAAGGCCTCGAAGGCCGCCGCCGCGCACCAGATGGTCGCGCGCGCCGAGAAGATGCTCTCTGGTCTCGACGACGTGCGCCAGGTCGAGCGGGTGGCGAAGCTGCGCTTCCCGAAGCCCGCGCCCTGCGGCCGCACCCCGCTCGCGGCCAGCGGCCTCTCGAAGTCGTACGGTTCGCTTGAGATCTTCACCGACGTGGACCTCGCGATCGATCGCGGCTCCAAGGTGGTCGTGCTCGGACTCAACGGCGCCGGCAAGACGACGCTGCTGCGGATCCTCGCCGGGGTCGACATCCCCGACACCGGCGGTGTCGAGCCCGGCCACGGGCTCAAGATCGGCTACTACGCGCAGGAGCACGAGAACCTCGACGTGACCCGCTCGGTGCTCGAGAACATGGTCGCCGCCGCACCGCACATCACCGCGACCGAGGCGCGCAAGGTGCTCGGCTCGTTCCTGTTCACCGGTGACGATGTGCTCAAACCGGCCGGGGTGCTCTCGGGCGGCGAGAAGACCAGGCTTTCGCTGGCGACGCTGGTGGTCTCCTCCGCCAACGTCCTGCTGCTCGACGAGCCCACCAACAACCTCGACCCGGCGTCGCGCGAGGAGATTCTCGACGCGCTCGCGCACTACGAGGGTTCGGTCGTGCTCGTCAGTCACGACGAAGGTGCGGTCGCGGCGCTGAACCCGGAGCGCGTGCTGATCCTGCCCGATGGGGTGGAGGATCACTGGAGCGCCGAATACCTCGACCTGATCGAGCTGGCGTAGCGCTAGCGCTCGTTCGCGTCCAAGATGGCGTCTTCGTCGACGGAGTCGCGATCGCGCCGGCCCTTCTGGCGACGCATGTTCGGCAGCGACCGCGTCGTGGGCGTGGCGGTCTCGGGTGCGCCGGCGGGGTTGCCAGCGGCGGCAGCAGCGGCATCAGCCGCGTCTTCGCGGCTGTGCCGAATCTCGCTGCGGATCACGTACCCGATGAAGATGAAGCCCATCAGGGCGAAGAGGATCCACTGGATCGCGTAGGAGAGGTGCGGGCCGGGGTCGGCGCTCGGCGGATCAGGCGTGAAGGCGCGCTCCGCCTCGACGTCCTCCGAGACGAGCATGCCGTAGGCGCTCGTGATCGTGTCGGTGCCGGTGACCTCGGCAACAGCGGGCAGATGGATCGTCGGCACCTGACCCTCGGGGGCGCTGCGTCCCGACGGCGGGAGCGGCTCGCTCGGGCGCAGCCGCACCTCGACCTCGACGGGGCCGGCCGGGGGAGCGGGGATCGCATCCGGAAGCGGCTGCGTGCGGCCCGGCGGCAGCCAGCCGCGGTCCACGATCAGCACGCGGCCGTCATCCAGGCGGAACGGCTCGAGCACCTCGTACGCCGAGCTGCCGCCGTGCGCACGATTGCGCACGAGCACCTGGTCGTCGTGCACGTACTCGCCGCGCAGGGTCACCGGGCGCCACTCGTCTGACGGGGCGAATGCACCGTCGGCGCCGATCACATCTGCCAGGGGCACGGGCGCTTCCTCGTAGTTGCTCGCGACCAGGTCAAGCTGCACCGAACGTTCCGCGTTGCGGCTGAACTGCCAATCGGAGAGAAAGACGCACACGATCGCGAACACGATCGCGAGTGCGCCGTATGCGCTCCAACGCACGGCCCGGGCGCGGCGGATCTGCGCGAGGGTGCGGGGCGCATCGTGCTCGCCCGGGGTGTTGGCATCCGGCACCCGGGGTGTCATCATCGCGCTCACGACGCGCCTTTCTCTCGTGGCTCGACCGTGACGGGAAAATCGCGGGCGCGCAGGTAGTCCGACAAAAACGCGACGTGCGCGTCGCACGCCGTCCAGATCTTGCGCCGTCCCTCGGGGTGAATGCGCGGGTTGCGCCAGACGATCGCCCAGACGGCGTCCTCCGTGCAGCCGCTGCGCGAACAGCGATGCGGACCGGCCTCGCCCCCGAAGAACTCGCCACCGGTCATGGTGCTGGGGGTTCCTCGTGCGTCGTCGCCGCCCCGCCGGGTGCAGTGCCCCCTTGCCCAGAGGCATCGGCATCGTCCGCGGGCGTCGGTGCGTCCGCGGTATTCGGGCCCGCAGCCGCGGGCGCTTCGGGACGCGGCTCGTACTCGGGTGCCCACACGCGCTCGCGCGGCTGGG
>JAGQTK010000120.1 GCA_020439065.1 Microthrixaceae bacterium | reverse complement strand
GCAGCTCGACCATCTCGAGCAGCTCCAGCGCCCGCTCGCGCGCGGCGCTGGGCGTGATCCCGAAGTGGATCCGCAGCGTCTCGATGATCTGAAAGCCCACCGTGTAGACGGGGTTGAGGGCCGTCATCGGCTCCTGGAAGATCACGGCGATGTCCGCGCCGCGGACCTTTCGCATCTCGTCCGGGCGGAGGCCGCGAAGCTCGCGCCCCGCAAGTTTCACGCTGCCGCGGATGCGGGCATTGCTCGGCAGGAGATCGAGGATCGCCATGGAGCTCGCGCTCTTGCCGGAGCCGGACTCGCCCACGATCGCGAGTGCCTTGCCGCCCTCGACCTCGTAGTTGAGCTTCTTCGCGGCGGGGACCCAGAAGCCGTCCACCGCAAAATCGACCGAAAGATCGTTGACCTGCAGCAACGGGCCCGTGGCCTCATTGCGTTCGTGAGCCGCGCTCATGCCTGACTCCCGTCGATCTCGCCGTTCTCATCGTTCTCGCCGTCCATGGGTCGCTGGCGTCGACCGACGGCCGAGCCACCGCCCCGGCCCGCGCCCTCGGGCACCGCGGCGCGCGTGCCGATCGAGCTGCCGACCGCCATCTCGGGGGGCAGCTCCTTCACCTTCTTCATGCGCACGCGCTTCTGACGCGGGTCGAACGCGTCACGCAGGCCATCGCCGATGAAGTTCACCAGCAGCGAGAGGACGACGATGAAGAACGCCGGCCACCAGAACAGCCACGGCTTGGTGGCGAACGCCGCCTCGTTGTCGCTGATCAGCTTGCCGAGCGAGACATCGGGCGATTGCACGCCGTAGCCGAGGAAGCTCAGCGAGGTCTCGAGGATGATCGCCGCGGCGATCAGGAGCGTGGTCGCAACAATCACGACGCCCATCGCGTTCGGCAGGATGTGCTTGAAGATGATGCGCGCATCGGATGCCCCGGCCACGCGGGCCGCCTCGACGAACTCCCGCTCACGCAGCGAGAGGAACTCGGCACGCACCAGTCGCGCAACGCCTGTCCAGGCCACGAAGCCGAGCAGGACCGCCAGGAACAGGGGGCCAAGGCCACCGGCCGCGACACCGACCACGGCACCCAGCACGATGACGGGGATGACGATGACCACGTCGGTGAGGCGCATCAGCAGCGCATCCACCCAGCCGCGGTAGTAGCCCGAGATCGCGCCGATCACGACGCCGATGAACGCGGCGATCAGGCCGATGATGAACATGATGTAGGCCGAGTTCATCGTGCCGCGCATCACCATCGCGAAGTAGTCCTTGCCGACACCGTTCTGACCGAACGGGTGCTCCCCCAGCATGATGCCCTCGCCGCCGAGCCACTTGGGCACGAGCGAAAGCGTGGGCTTGCCGTTGTTGTAGGGGTCGAGCAGCTGCGTGTAGTTCCACTTCCACCAGCCCGGGATGCTGCCGATGCCGGTGGCCGAGACCGCCAGGCCGATGATGAGCACGAGCAACACGATGCTGATCAGGGCGGGCTTGTGCTTGAGGAACCGGCGCATGATGAGCCGGCCCTGGCTGATGCCCTGCGCGCCCGCCTTCTCGACGGCGACGCCGTCGTCTTCGGCGGCCGGCGCTGCGGGGGGCTCGAAATCGGGATCGAGAGGAATTGTCATTATTTTGCCCTGACTCTCGGATCGAGCGCCGAGTAGGCGAGGTCCGCGAGGAAGTTGAAGGTGATGGCGAAGATCGCGATCACGATGAAGTACGCCATCACGGGGTTTGGATCACCGGCTTGCAGGCCGCTGTTGAACAGCGCGCCCATGCCGCTGAAGGCGAAGATGCGCTCGGTGATGATCGCGCCACCGATCAGGCCACCCACGTCTGCCGCGACGATCGTCGTGATCGGGATCAGCGAGTTGCGGAACGCGTGCCGAACAACCACCGTGCGCTCGGGCAGGCCCTTGGCGCGCGCCGTGCGGATGTAGTCCTGGTTCAGCACCTCGAGCATGCCGCCGCGGGCATAGCGGGTGTATCCCGCGAACGAGATCAGCATCAGGCTGATCGTGGGCAGCAGCAGGTGGGTGAAGGTGTCGGTGCTGTGGATCCAGAAGTCGCCCTTGAGCGTCGGCGTTGCCGAACCCACCGTCGCGATCGGGCGCCCGTTGATGCGCGGGTTCGTGACGTAAGAGTTCCAGGTGCGCATGTACTGGTCGAGCACGATCACGGCGACGCCGAGCGCAGCGGCGAGCGCGCCGATGCGGGCTGCCTGCCCCTTGTCGTGCTGGCCGAGCAGCAGGCCCGCGGCGATGCCCACGGCGATGCCGACGACGAAGAGGCCGATGACGCCCATCAGGCCCCAGCCGCGCAGGAACGGGAGCGAGACGAAGTAGAGCACGATCACGACGGCGGCCACCACCGCGCCGGTGCGCCAGGCGGTCTTGTTCTGGGTGCCCGCGATCAGGATGACCATGCCG
Organism: Microthrixaceae bacterium; assembly: GCA_020439065.1. Taxonomy (GTDB): domain Bacteria; phylum Actinomycetota; class Actinomycetes; order Actinomycetales; family Microbacteriaceae; genus Microbacterium. The sequence continues at coordinate 3,701 of JAGQTK010000120.1, read as the reverse complement.
GCGGCAACGCCCGCGATGAGCAGCGGTGCGAGCACCGGCCCCAGCGAGGGGTCGAGCAGCCAGTGCGTGGCCGAGATGGCCCAGAGCATGATCCCGGTGGTCAGCAGCGAGGCGGCGAAAACCACCACGCGCTTGTTGCGGCTGCCGCCGAGGATCGCCTGCCAAAAGATGCCCGAGATGAGGGAGAGCGCAATGATCCAGGGCCACGTGATCGTGGGATCGGCGAGGAAGTCGTTGAAGCCGAGGGCGATGAAGACCTTCAGCAGCACGCCCATGAGGAAGGACGGCAGCGAGTAGAGGAAGAAGCTCGCGAAGGTGAAGGTGTAGTCGATCGCGCTGTACTGGCGAAGCGCCGAGACGATGCCGACGGTGACGCCGAAGACGATGGCGAGCACGGTCGCTGCGGTGACGAGCTGGAGGGTCGCGCCGATGGCGCGGCCGAGGAGGATCGTGACGGGCTGGTTGGTGATCGTGACGCCGAGGTCACAGCCTCCGCCCGGGATGACGCACTGCGCCGCTCCACCGAGCCAGTTCAACCAGCGAAGGAGCACGGGCTGGTCGAGGTTGAGCCACTGGATGCGCTGCGCGATCAGGTTGTCCTTGTTGGGACTGCTGCTCGCGTAGAGGTCCTGCAGTGGGTCTCTGGCCCAGGAGACAAGGACGTACATAAGAAGGGAGGCGGCGATCAGGATGAGGATCGACACGCCGATGCGTCGCAAGACGTAACTAAGCAAGGGGACGCCTATTCATGGGTTCACGGTACCAGGTGCCCGCCCGCAGCTCGGGGTCTTCCGAGCACCGCGCGGGCGGGGCATCCTGGCACCTGACGTGCGGTTCTCACAGTGATGGGGCGACGGGGAATTGCTCCCCGACGCCCCACGCTGTGCGTCTGTCAGCAGAGGTTACTCGCCGACAGTCCACTCCCAGAAGTTCCAGATGGGACCGGTCTGGTTGGCCATGTAGGTGACACCCTGCACGCGGTCCGTGTGGGCGATGAGGCCCGGGCTCTGGAACAGGGGCAGACCATAGCCGTCTTCGAAGACCAGGCGGTCAATCTCGAACTTGATCTTGTTGAGGGCATCCTCGTCGGTCTCGAACTGCGACTGGTTCGCGAGCTCGGTCACGCGGGCGTTGCTGTAACCGTTGTAGTTACCGCCGCCGCCCGCGGCGAAGATCTGCGGGAGTGCGGCGTTGCCGACACCGGGCGAGATCCAGCCGAAGATCGCAGCGTCGTAGATGTCGCTGCCCAGCTGCGCACCCCAGTCCTCGCGACCGACGTTCTCGATCACGAAGCCGGCCTCGGCGGCCGAAGCCTGGATGGCCTCGAACGCTGCGATGCGGTTGGGGTTCGTGCTGCTGTAGAGCACGCGAACCGTCGGCGTTGCGCCGTTGAGGAGCGCCTTGGCACCCTCGATGTCGACCGCGGCGAAGCGGTCCGACGTGTTCTGCGCGGCCGACTCCTGGTACACCGCACCCTCCGACGTGACGAAGATCTGCGAGTTGAGCACCTCGGCGTCGGGGTTGATTGGCGCGATCAGCGAGGCGAGGATGCGCTCGCGCGGGATCGTCTTGAGGAATGCCTCACGGACGTTGGCGTCGGCGAAGACACCGTCGAACTTCAGGTCGACGTGGTCGTAGGCGAGCTGCGCGCCCTGGAGCACCTCGATGCCCGTCAGACCCTCGAGGGTCTCGAGGGTGGCCTCGCTGGCCTGCGGGTTGATCACGTCAACCTCGCCGTTCTGGAGCGCGGTGACCTGTGCGTTCGAGTCAGCGATGAAGCGGATGACCATCTCGTTGTACGAGGGGTTCATGTCGCCCTTGTAGTTCTCGTTCAGCTTCAGCGTCACCGACTGGGTGGGCGCCCACGCGTCGACGATGAACGGACCGCTTGCAAGGTAGAGCGACTCGTCGGCGGGGAGCGACGTCACGTCGAAGCCCGTGTTCCAGAAGTCAGCCACGGCCTTGATGGTCGGGTTCGGCGTGACGGGAGCCGCCGGGTCACCCTTCGGGGTGGTCGTGATCGCGGTGATGAGCTCCTCGACCGTGACGCCGGCCTTCTCAGCCATGACGTGCACCGGCTGGTCGATGAGGTTCAGCAGGTTCCAGTCGACGAACGGCGTGCCGTACGTGAGGGTGACCTTGAGCTTGTCGTCGCTGACAACGGGGACCTCGGTCGTGTTGACACCGGCGGTGCTGCCGGCCACGTCGAAGTACTGCGTGCCCGAGACGATCTTGCCGGTGTCCTCGTCGAGCGTGTAGTCGTCGAAGTAGCCCGACACAGCGGCCCATGCAAAGAGCATGTCGTCGGCGTCGATTGCGTCGCCGTCCGACCACTCGAGGCCCTCGTTGAGGGTGTACTCGACGGTGAGAGGATCATCGCTGATCTTCTCCATGGTGCCGAACGACTCGTCGGGGACGAGGCCCATCTCGTCATCGATGTAGAAGAAGCCCGACTTGGTCAGGTAGGCGATCTTCGAGTTGATGTCGAGGTTTGCCTGGCTGGTGTTCGGGTTGAAGCTGGTGAGCTCGTTGACCTCTGCGACGATGACCGACGCGTCTGCGCTCGACTCATCCGGGGCGGGAGCACTGGGCGTGCAGCCGGCGAGCGCAAGTGCGCCCACGGCCACGCCAGAAGCAACCACCAAGGCGCGCTTGCGCCATGCGGGGTTTGACACATTTCCTCCTGTGCAAGGGGTGAGGTGTCCGCGCATGATAAAAGCGCGGACACGGATACCAAAACGATAAACATCTTCACAACAGACGGCAAAAAGAACGCACAAACGTTACACAGCCTTAACTCAATTGAGCAGGCTGTGGCATCCTGACAACGTGACCGACCCGAATGCCGCCGCTCGTTGTTCGAAGTCTGACATTTCACCGTCACGCGCGCGTCTGATCTGGGAGATCTGCATCGTCCTGGCGCTCTCGCTTGGGCAATCTGCAATCTATTCTGCGCTGGCGCTCCTGCGCCGCGCGCTCTCAGACGTCCCCCTCGGCCAGCAGAGCGCCCAGCTGAATCCCGCACGTGACGCGGCCGCGATCTGGGACGCGATCTACCGGCTGCTCGATATCTTCTTCGATCTGGCCGTGGTCGCGTTTGTCATGTACCTGCTCTGGACGACCGGTGCAGGCGCGCTGCGCCGGATCGGTCTCGACTTCACCCGCTTCGGCAGCGACCTCGGGCGCGGCGCGGTGCTGCTCGCCGTGATCGGGGTGCCCGGCCTCGCCCTGTATGTGCTCGGACGCGCGCTCGGCTTCACGGTGAACGTCGTCGCCTCCCCCGTGGATACCGCGTGGTGGACGATCCCCCTGCTCGTGCTGAGCGCGATCCGCGCCGCCCTCTACGAGGAGGTCGTCTTGCTTGGCTACCTGTTCGACCGGCTCCGCCGCCTCGGCTGGGGAACATGGGCGATCATCGTCTCGGTCGCCCTGCTGCGCGGCGCGTACCACTCGTACCAGGGGCTGGGCGCGGTGTTCGGCAATATCGTCATGGGGCTCGTGTTCGGCTGGTGCTACCAGCGGTGGGGCCGGGTCATGCCGCTCGTGATCGCGCACACGCTGCTCGATGTGGTGGCGTTCGTCGGCTACCCACTGGCGGTCGCGCTGTGGCCGGCGATCTTCGGGGTGGCGGGGGCGTAGCCGCCCGCGGGGTTGCGGCCGGGGCGTGGCCCGGCGGCACGGCCCGCGGCGCCGACACGCGG
>JAGQTK010000011.1 GCA_020439065.1 Microthrixaceae bacterium | reverse complement strand
ACGCCGCGGCTGTGCCGATTCGGCGAGCCGTAGTGCATGCCGATTCCGGTGGCGACCGCGATCACGAGCGGCAGGAGGATGAGCATGTCAGACGACGAAGCCGATGCGGCGCGACTCTTCGGCGCCGAGTTCGATGTAGGCGAGCGACGCGGTCGGGACGATCACCGTGTTGCCCTTCGAGTCGGTGAACGTCATGTGCGTGGTCCCGGCCTCGAGCGCCTTGACCACGGTGGTCTGCACGGACTCCGCGGTGTCGTGCGTCTCGAAGTTCAGCTCGCGCGGGGTGTTGACAATGCCGATTCGGATCTCCACGGACCGTCCCTTTCGCTCTCGTGCGCCATCAGCGGCGGCACGACGCCAGCCTACGACACCCCTCCCGCATGGCGGGCGCGCAACCGCCGCCGCGCGCACGCTGGTGGCGAACAGCGCACACCGCGGGGTGGCCGCGGCGGTGCCGCCGGGCAATGTCGGAGACAGCGGATAGCGTGAGAGACGTGACGATGACCCAGCCCGATGCGCCCGCGCAGCACCTCGAGATCGCCCTCGACGACTCGCAGCAGGCCGTCGTCGACCTGCCCGCAGCCGCGGGCGGCGTGGTCTTCGGCGCACCCGGCACGGGCAAGACGACGACGCTCGTGGAACGCGTCGCGCGGCTGCTGGGCACGGGTGGGTTGACCCCCGACGAGGTGATGGTGGTGACCCCGTCTCGCGCGACCGCGACCACGCTGCGCGACCGCCTGGCCGTGCGGATCGCCGCGGCGAGCAACGGCGCGCTGGCGCGTTCGCTCGGCTCGCTGGCATTCCAGCTCGTGCGGGGGCGCGACGTGCACCGCGGCGATCAGCCGCCGCAGCTGCTCACCGCCGGCGAGCAGGACGGGATCATCGCCGATCTGCTCGAAGGACAGCAGCTCGACATCGCCGAGGGCTCGGCAGACCCATGGGGCGAGGCGGTGCCGCCCGCGGCCCGGCAGGTGCCGGCGTTTCGCGGCGAGCTGCGGGCATTCATGGCGCAGTGCCGCGAGCTCGGACTCGATGGTGCACGAGTGCGAGCACTCGGTGGCACGCGAGACGTCCCGGTGTGGCGGGCTGCCGGCCAGTTCATGCAGGAGTACGACCGGGTGCGCGACCAGCTGCGCGCGGGGCACTACGACTCGAGCGAGTTTCTCCGCGAGGCCGCGGCGATCGTGCGCGGGGCGACCGCCGGCGGCGAGGCATCGGTGCTCGGCGCGGTCGACCGGCTGCGCGTCGTGCTCGTCGACGATGCCCAGGAGCTCACGCTGGCGGGTGTGCAGCTGCTCACCGCGCTCGGGCAGCGAGGTGTCGCGGTGCTCGCGTTCGGCGATCCCGACATGAGCGCCGGCGCATACCAGGGTGCGTCGCCGGAATTTCTCGATCGCCTTGGACGCTCGGTGGGCGGCGAGCGGATCGTGCTCGGCATCGCGCATCGCGGCGACGGAGCGTTGCGTGGCGTGGTGCGCGGGGTCTCAGAGCGGATCGGCGTGAGCGGCAGCTTCCGGCACCGCCTCGCGGCACCCGCACGGATCGGTGTGCCCGGTGCGGTGGAAGTGCACACGGCATCGACGAGCACCCGCGAGGCCGATGTCATCGCGCGGCGCCTGCGCGAGCGGCATCTGCGCGACGGTGTGCCCTGGCGCGAGATGGCGGTGATCGCGCACGACACGCGGCAGGTCGCCGCGCTCGAGCAGGCGCTCGCCGCTCGCGAGGTGCCCACGGGCACGCGCGGGGTGGCCAGGCTGCTTCGTGAGGATGACGCCGTCAGCGGCATCCTGCACTACGTGCGGGCGGCGCTCGCCGAAACGCCGGTGTCGGCTGAGACGCTCACCGCGCTCCTGCTCGGCCCGTTCGGCGGCATGGACCCGATCACGCTGCGGCGCCTGCGGGCCGCGCTCCGGCGCGAGGAGCTCGCGGCGGGGGGAGACCGGCCCGCGGCCGAGCTGCTGTGCGCCGCATTCGACGAGCCGGGCGGGCTCATCGGGATCGACACGCCAGAAGCCCGGCGCGCGTCTCGCCTCGCGGACGGATTGCGCAAGGTGCGGCAGCTCGGGGCCGCGGGGGGCACCGTGCACGAGCTGCTCTGGGAGGCGTGGTCTGCCAGCAAGGTGTCGGCCGCGTGGCAGCGGCAGGCCGCAGCCGGCGGGGCGAGCGGGGAGGAGGCGAGCCAGCGGCTGGACGCACTGGTCGCGCTGTTCGCCGCGGCGAAGCTGCACGTCGAGCGGCAGACGGTCGACCCGCCGACCGCGTTCATCACGCGGGTGCTCGAATCGGACGTGCCGGACGACACGCTCGCCCCCGCGGCGGTCGTGGACCGGGTGACCGTGATGACGCCGGCGACTGCGCTCGGGACCGAGTTCGACACGGTCGTCGTCGCGGGGCTGCAAGACGGCGTGTGGCCAAACCTCAAGGCCCGCGGCGCGCTGTTCGAGACGGATGCGCTCGCGGAGGCCCTGCTCGCGGACGGTGCCACCGGCGCACCCGGAGTAACCGGTGCTACCGGCGGCTCGCCCGGGCAGCGGCGGGCGGTGCTGCACGATGAGCTCCGGCTCCTCACCCGCGCCATCTCCCGGGCCAGCGCGCGCCTGATCGTGACGGCCGTCGATGGTGAGGATGCTTCGCCCAGTGTGTTCGTCGACCTGTTCACGGGTGGTCCCGGCGGGGTGCAGGTGCGGCGCGACGACGCGGTGGAGCATCCACTCACGCTGCGGGGGGTCGTGGCGCAGCTGCGGCGCTCGCTGACGGAGGGCGCTCTGGACGGTGCCGAGGCCCAGGACGCGGCCGGGCAGCTGGCACGCCTGGCGGAGGAGGGCGTCGCTGGTGCGCAGCCGCGCAGCTGGTACGGGGTGCTCGCGCCCACCGATACGGCGCCGCTTCGCGATCTGCGCACCGAGAACGTGATGGTCTCGCCATCGCGTCTGGAGACGTTCCGTGCGTGCGAGCTCGACTGGGTGGTGCGCGAGCTGGGCGGTGAGAAGCGCACCGCGTCGACCGGCGTGGGCACGCTGATCCACTCGGCGATGGAGCACATGACCGTGGGGGCGGTGTCGCTGGGTGAGGGGGCAGCCCCGGGCGCTGACGAGCTGTGGGACGCGCAGGCGCTCTGGGCTGCGGTCGCCGAGCGATGGGACGAGCTCGAGTTCGATGCGGAGTGGCTCTCGCGCAGCACGAGGGTGAACGCGCAGCGCATGGTGCAGCGCCTGCACGGGTATTTGCGGAGATTCGTCGCCGACGGCGGGATGCTCATCGGTGGGGAGCAGCGCTTCGAGTTCAGGATCCCGCTCCTCGGGCCGGTGCCGTCGGGGCAGGCGCAGGCGACCGATGGCGGCGACGGCGCGCCGGCGGACGCCGAGGCGCGTGCTGGCTACGCCGTCGTGCGGGGGGTGATCGATCGCGTCGAGCGGCTCGCCGATGGCACGGTGGTGATCGTCGACCTGAAGACCGGCAAGAACGAGAGCCGTAACGACGCCGGCGTCGCTGAGAATCTGCAGCTCGCGGCGTACCAGCTGGCGTATCTGAGCGAGGCGATCGACGGCACCGAAGACACCGAGCTTGGAGGCGCGCAGTTGCTGCTCGTGCATCAGACCAACCCCGCGAGCACGTCGGTGGTGACGCCCACCCAGCCCGCGCTTGACGAGGAGCGCGCCGCGGAGTTCACCGCGCTGTTCGGTGATCTTGCCCGGGGGATGGCGCGGAGCGAGTTCGTCGCGCGCGTGGAGGAGCACTGCACCGACCCGCACAGCTTCGGCGCCTGCATGATCCACACCGTCAAGGCGGTGAGCGCTCGATGAGCGCCGTGCAGGGTGGCGGCCCCGAGGCCGCGCGCCAAGCCGGGCGATACTGGCCCGCAACCGAGCTCGCCGCATTCGTCGGGCTGCCGAGCCCCAGCCTCGAGCAGGTGCGAATCATCGAGGCCGGGCTCGATCCCGTGCTCGTGGTGGCCGGTGCCGGCAGCGGCAAGACCGAGACCATGGCGAACCGGGTGGTATGGCTGCTCGCGAACGAGGTGGTGGAGCCGCAGGAGGTGCTCGGGCTGACATTCACGCGCAAGGCGGCCGGTGAGCTCTCGCGCCGCATCATGCAGCGCATCACCGATTTCCGCACCGCGAGCGCCGGTCACAGCCTCGACCTGCTCGACCGGCCGACCGTCTCGACCTACAACTCGTTCGCCGATCAGATCGCACGCGAGCACGCGGTCCTGCTCGGTCGCGACCCCGATTCGGTGGTGCTCTCGGAGGCCGCAGCATGGCAGATCGCGCGCCGGGTGGTGTTGCGCTCGAGCGACGAGCGCCTTGCCGAGCTCGATCGCAGCCCGGCGACGATCATCGCGGCGGTGCTGCGGCTCGCGCGGGCCGCAGCCGACAACCTTGCTGATCTCGATGAGGTCGCGCGAGTGGCAGACGCGTTTCAGCGCGTTCGGGAGCTGCCCAGTGAGACCAAACAGGCGACGCTGGCTCCCGTGCTCAAGGCCGCGGGCACGGTCGCGCCGTTGTCGCTGCTCACCGACCTGGCTCGCCGATACGACGAGGAGAAGCGCCGACGCGGCGTGATCGACTTCGCCGACCAGGTCGCCGACGCCGTGCGCGTCGTGGAAGGCTTCCCGCGCGTGCGCGCCGCGATTCGCGCGCGGTTCCGGGCCGTGCTGCTCGACGAATACCAAGACACCTCCGTCGTGCAGACGCGACTGCTCAGCGCACTGTTCGGCGGCACGGGCGTGATGGCGGTGGGCGACCCGCACCAGGCGATCTACGGCTGGCGGGGGGCGAGCGCCTCGAACCTGGAGGGCTTCCACCGAGACTTCGCCGCTCGCGCCGACGAAGCTCGCGAGGGTGCCGGCGCTGGCGCGGGTACTGCTACTGGTGCTGGTGCTGGTGCTGGCGCTGGTACTGGTGCTGCTGCGCGCGCTGCGGTCACGCTGTCGCTGACGACCAGTTGGCGCAACGACGAGCGCGTGCTCGAGGTCGCCAACACGATCCTCGCGCCGTTGAACGCGGCGACCAGCGTGCCGTTGCCCGAACTGCAGCCGCGCCCGGGCGCCGGCCGCGGCAGCGTCGAGGTCGCTTTCTTGGGGGATGCCGAGCAGGAGGCCGCACGCGTTGCCGGATGGATGCGAGCGCAATTGGGGCTCGCGGGTGCGGCGGGGTCCGGGGCGGGTGGAGAAGCGGCCGCGACTGGCCCTGCTGCCGCGACTGGGTCCGCTGCCGCGACCGGTCCCGCTGCCGCGACCGCTCCCGCTGCCGCGTCGGCCGGTGCGGCGAAGACGGCGGCCATCCTGTTTCGCACCAAGCGCACCATGGCCCGATTCGCCGAGGCGCTCCGGGTCGCGGGCGTGCCGCACCGGGTGCTCGGCCTCGGCGGCCTGCTCACGCTGCCGGAGGTCGTCGACGTCGTGTGCGCGCTGCGGGTGATCCATGACCCGGACGCCGGTTCGGCCCTGATTCGGCTGCTCGTCGGCCCGCGCTGGCGGATCGGGCTGCGCGATGTGCGCGCACTCCGCGACATCGCACGGCGTCTCGCCGCCACCGGTCCCACGCTGCAGATGCCTGACGAGCAGCTGCAGGCACGGCTTCGAGCCTCCACCGGGGGCGACGAGGCGTTCAGCCTGATCGATGCCCTGGACTTCGTGGCGGGCAAGCCCGCCGATCATGGCTGGCTGGCCGAGCTGAGCACCGAGGCACGCGTACGGCTGGCGGAGGCGGGTGACACATTTGCACGCCTGCGGCGGGCCGCGGCCCTCCCGATCGCCGAGCTGATCGGGCAGATCGAGCGCGAGCTGCTGCTTGACATCGAACTCGGCGCGAACGCGGCCAGCGGCGTGCGGGCGGGTGCGGCCACCGCGCAGCTGCGCGCATTCGTCGACGAGATCTCCGCGTTCCTGGCGGCGGATGAGGACGGCACGCTCTCGAGCGTGCTCGCATGGCTCGACCATGTCGCGGCGAGCGATGAGCTCCAGCGAGAAAAGTCGGAGGAACCCGACGAGGGCACGGTGCAGCTGCTGACCATCCATGCGGCCAAGGGCCTGGAGTGGGATGCCGTGGCCGTGGTGCGCCTGGTCGAAGACGAATTTCCCAGCAAGCCGAGCGGTGGCGGCTGGGTCTCGTTCGGCGAGCTGCCGTACGAGCAGCGTGGCGACCGCGCCGTGCTCCCGGTCCTGCCGTGGCGGACGGTCCCCACCCAGCAGGCGATGCGAAGTGCGCTTGAGGAGTTCGAGGAGGCGAACAAGGAACGCGCCTACGCGGAGGAGCGCCGGCTCGCCTACGTCGCCGTGACGCGGCCCAAGACCGCGCTCCTGCTGAGCGGCTCGAGCTGGGGCGGGCAGAAGAAGCCGCGCGTGCCCAGTCGTTACCTTGAGGCCCTCCGCGAGACGGTGCCGGAGATGGTGCTTCCGGAGCCCGGCGTCGAGCCCGATCGCCCCGATGCCGCCCCGCCCCGCACCATGCGCTGGCCGAGCAATCCGTTGGCCGGGCGCGAGGACGCGGTGCTCGGCGCCGCCGCGCTCGTGGACGCGCGGATCGCCGCAGCCGCGCAGCCCGGGGCCGTGCAGGCACCGCTGCGCGATGACATCGAGCTGCTGTTGGCGGAGCGCGACGCCAGCGAGGGCGGCATCGCGGCACCACCGGCGCGGGTGCCGGCATCCCGTTTCAAGGACTTCGTGACCGATCCCGTGGCGGTGATGACGGAGATCGCCAGGCCCATGCCGGAGCGACCGTATCGCCAGACCCGCCTGGGGACGCTCTTTCACTCCTGGGTCGAGCGGCGTTCGGGCCTGGTCGGCTCGGCCGCGTCACTCGACGCGACGCTGTGGGAGGACGACGACGAGGGCGAGCACGGGGGGGGAGCGATGACGCTCGGCGATGTCGAGGCGCTCGCTCGGCTGCGCGAGCGCTTCGAGGCGTCGGAGTGGGCGCCGCTGCGCCCGCTCGAGGTTGAAACCGAGATCAACTTCGTGCTCGGAGCCGACATCGGGGACTCGACCGGACACATCGTGATCTGCAAGATCGATGCGGCCTACCGACGCGATGATCGCGGCGGCCGCATCGAGATCGTCGATTGGAAGACCGGTGTCGCGCCCAAATCGCAGCGCGAGGTCGACGACCGGATGCTGCAGCTCGCGCTGTACCGGCTCGCCTACCACAAGGCGCGCGGGGTGCCGCTCGATGAGATCGACGTGGTGCTGTACTACGTGAGCGAGGACCGGATTCTGCGCAGCACCGAGGTGGTGTCGGAGGCCGAGCTGGTCGCGCAGTGGCGGCACGCGATGGCGGCGGCCCGCGCGTTCTGACGTGCTGCTGGGGTGTGCGGGCCGAGTGCCGAAACGCGGCCCGCGGGAGCTGATGCGCTGCGCGGGTGTGCGGGCCGAGCGCCGAAACGCGGCCCGGGGGGGGGGCTGACGCGCCGCGCGGGAGCGCGGGTGCTGACGCGCTACTCGGGTGTGCGGGCCCAGCGCCGAAACGCGGCCCGCGTCGCACGCTTGGCGTCGTCGACGGTGGCTTCGTCCTCCGACTCGACTCCCGCGCTCACGCGCACCGCGGCGCGGCTGGCGGGAGCGATGCCCGGGGTCTCGGTCGCGTGCGCCGCGTCTGCTCCCGTGGCCGATTCCGCCGCGGCATCCGCCGCCGCACGTACCGCGGCGATGTCGATCGGCGCGGTGGAGACCTCGTCGCGGCGGGCGGCGTCCTCGGCGCGCTCGGCGTCCTCTGCACCATCGGCACCATCGGCACCATCTGCACCATCGACCCCTTCTGCACCTTCGGCACCATCACCCGCGTCGATGTCGCCATCGGCTTCGACCTCGCCCGAGCCGTCGGACGCGGCATCCCGCCCGGCCGCCGAAGCCGCATCTGCGAGCCGCAGCTCGTTCGCCTCGAACAGCGAGAGCATGTCCGGGTGATACGCGTCGGTCTGGAACGATGTCTCGGCGTCGCTGATCGGCGGGATGGGCACACCGCTGAGCAGATCCTCCACAGCGGCGATGTCGAGGTCTTCGCGTGCCGCGGTCAGCGGGGCCTGCTGGTGGTCGAGCACCGCGGCAACGAGGCCATCCAGCAGCGCGACGGCATCGTCGACGATATCTGCGCGGTGCAGCTCGTGGCCGTGCACGAGCCACTTGGCAAACTCGAGTTCGGCGAGCAGGCGCGCCCGCGCGTGCAGGTTCGCGTCCGGGGTGCGGTACGCGCCCGCGGCGTAGCCCGCGTAGATGTCGGTGGATGCCTCGGGCGCGGACGCGATCCAGTGCAGATCCAGTGCGGGGTCGCCGACCGCGAGACCGTGCCAGCCGAGCACGCCCGACACACCGGGGCCGCTCTCCCGGTCCTCGATGAGGAAGGAGGAGGCGTCGACGTGCCCGAGCACCACGACCGGCTTGAACGCCCACAGGGCGTCGTCCTCAGTCGCGGCACGCCACCGGCTCGCCAGCGCGGCGGGCAGACGGCGCGTCGCGATGGCGCGATCGAGCAAAGCCGTGACGTCGGCGCGCGACTGCTCGTTCGTGCGCACCGTCAGGCCGCCATCGCGCACCACCGAGGTCGGCAGGGCATGGACGGCCGCGATGGCGCGGCCGATCGAGGGGGCGATACCGTCGCCTGCCGGGATGTGCTGGGCATCGACCTGGTAGCCGGGCAGGAAATCGACGACGAGCGCCCGGGCATCGCCGAGCCCCGCCTGGCCGAGCACGCTCGGCGCGCGGAAGCCAAGTCGCGAACGCGCCCCCGCGGTGAGCGCGCGCAGCGCCATCGTTTCGGCCGCCAGCTCGCGCTCGGCCTCGGCGTCGCCCCCGACCGGTGCGGCCCGGACGACAACCTTGGTGCCGTCCTGCAGCAGCACCACCGCGGAATCGTAGCGGCCGGTCGCACCGTGCGAGAGCGCTCCCGCGCCGATGACCATCGCGCCGGGCAGTGCCTTCGTCACCGACGCGGCTAGAGTGAACGGTGAGCGAGTCATGCCCTCTAGGGTAGGTCGGCGGCACAGCTGTCCTTCGTCGCCACGCCCGCGAGAGAGGTTGTCGATGACCACGCAGCAGCGCCCCGACCAGACCACATCCCGTGCGCCGCTGTCGCGCGTTGTGGGTGATCGTGCGGCGCAGCTGCGCGAAGACCCGGAACTCATGCCGCGGCTGCTCGCCGACCCCGCCACGCGCGTGCTCGTCGTGAACAACGCGAGCGTCCCGCTCGCCGACGCGGACGCTCCGGTGTTGCACCTGGCCACCGTCGCCGAGACGGGGCTCGATGCCGCAGCGTTCACCGGCTACCTGGGGCGGGATGCCTCCGGCACGCATGTGCTCCTCGCGGCGGTCCGCGACCAGGCCGAGTTCCCCAGTCCGGGTGGCTGGGGCGAGATGCGGCTTGTCGGCGGTGAGCTCTCACCGGAGCACGCGGACCTCGGCGTCACCGGTGTGGCGCTCGCCCGCTGGCACCGGGTCGGCGGATTCTGCCCGGCCTGTGGCGCCGCGGCCGAGCTGCGGCAGGCGGGATGGTCGCGCGAGTGCACCGGGTGTGGGCGGCAGCACTTCCCGCGCACCGATCCGGCCGTGATCGTCGCGATCACCGACGACCAGGACCGCATCCTGCTCGGGAACAACGCGCTGTGGCCGAAGAGCACGTACTCGCTGTTCGCCGGCTTCGTCGAGGCGGGCGAGTCGCTCGAGGCCGCCGTGGTGCGTGAGACCTACGAGGAAGCCGGTGTCACGGTCGTCGACATCGAGTACGCCGCCTCGCAGGCGTGGCCCTACCCGCAATCGCTGATGGTCGGCTTCTTCGCCCGGGCAGCGAGCGCGGAGGCGGCGCAGGCCGACGGGACAGAGATCCTCACCGTGCGCTGGTTCAGCCGTGAAGATCTCGACGACGCCATCGCGGGACGCGGCGACATTCGGATCCCGGCGTCGGCGTCGGTCGCCCGTGCCCTCATCGACCAATGGCACTCGGGCGGCTCGCGCCTATGACGCCATCCCGCGAGCGTGCGCTCGACGGGCTCGACGAGCAGCAACGCGAAGCCGCGATGGCCCTGCGCGGGCCGGTGTGCGTGCTGGCCGGTGCCGGCACCGGCAAGACGCGCGTGATCACGCATCGCATCGCGTATGGCGTCGATACCGGGACGTACTCCCCGAATCGGGTCATGGCGGTGACATTCACCTCGAAGGCCGCCGGCGAGCTTCGGGCACGCCTCCGTGCCCTCGGCATCGACGGCGTCGCCGCCCGCACCTTTCACGCCGCGGCGCTCTCGCAGCTGAACTACTTCTGGCCGATCGTCGCCGGCGACTCCGCGCCGCTCGTCGTCGACAACAAGGTGCGCCTGCTCGCGCACGCGTCCGACGAGGTGGGGCTGCGCCTCGATACCGCGGCCCTGCGCGACGTGGCCGCCGAGATCGAATGGCGCAAGACCACGATGCGCAGCATCGATGCCTACGCCGATGCGGGGCGTCCGCCGGTCGCCAGGCTCCCGATGGCATCGCTGCTCGATCTGCAGCGCGCCTACGAGAAGCTCAAAGACGAGCGCCGCTCGCTGGATTTCGAGGACGTGCTGCTCGCCTGTGCCGGGATGCTGGAGGCCGAGCCTCGCGTTTCTGCGGCAGTGCACGAGCAGTACCGGCATTTCACCGTCGACGAGTTTCAGGACGTCTCGCCGCTGCAGCAGCGGTTGCTCGAGCTCTGGCTCGGCGGACGCACGGATCTGTGCGTGGTCGGCGACGCGAGCCAGACGATTTACAGTTTCGCGGGTGCCGATGCGCGGTACCTGCTCGAGTTCGCCGCCACGCACCCCAACACGAAGCTGGTGCGGCTGGAGCGCAACTATCGCTCGGCCGCGGCGGTGCTCTCCACGGCGAACGCGCTCATGCGCGGCCGTGCCGGCGCGCTGGAGCTCACGCCCGCCGCGGCCTCGGCGACGCCCGATCCCGTGACCGGGGCGCCGGCCGAGACGATCGTCACGGCCTATTCGAGCGATGTCGCCGAGGCAGCGGGAGTGGCGGCCCGGATCCACCAGCAGTTGCGCGCCGGGGTGCGCCCGCAAGACATCGCGGTCTTGTACCGCGCGCATGCCCAATCGCTCGAGCTCGAGGCCGCGCTCGCCGCGATCGGGGTGCCCAGCACGGTGCTCGGCGGCAAGCGCTTCTTCGATATCCCCGAGGTGCGCCAGGCGATCATGGCGCTGCGCGGCGCCGCCGTCGCCCCCTCGCAGGGCGACCTCGTGCGCGACGTGCGCGACGTGCTGCGCTCGCTCGGCATGACCGATGAGGCGCCCGCAGCCGGGGGTGCGCTGCGCGACTCATGGGAGGCCCGCGCCGCACTGCTGCGATTGGCGCAGGAGGCGCCCGCGGGCACCACGCTGCGGGCGTTCACCGATGAGTTGCAGGCGCGCCAGCGCGATCACCATGAACCCACGCGCCACACGGTCACACTCTCGACGCTGCACGCGGCTAAGGGGCTCGAGTGGGGGCACGTGCACATGGTCGGCCTGACCGAGGGCCAGCTCCCCATCTCGTACGCCGCGACGCCCGCGCAGATCGATGAGGAGCGCCGGCTCGCGTACGTCGGGATCACGCGGGCACGCGCAACGTTGTCGCTCTCGTACTCGCGCTTTGGCGGGCGCGGACCTCGCGACGGCTCCCGCTTTCTGCAAGAGATCGGCATCCGCACGACGGATGCGGGCGGTGCACCCGCCATTCGCGCCCAGCGTCCTGCGCGCGGACGCTGACCGATCGCCCCCACACCCGCGCTTCACCCCGCGGCGCCAGGGCCGCATCCACGAATCGCGCCACGAGCGTGGCGGCCTCGATGCACATCAGCGCGCTCGGCGTCGGGGCCGTCAGCTCGAGCAGCTGGGTCGCGAGGACCGGCCAGGCCGGGTCGCGGTCGATGCGGTGCAGTTCGGCGCAGTGCAGACAGCCGGTGTGGCCGGGCACGACGAGCGGCCCGACGCGCACCCCGTCAGCGGTCACGATCACGGGCAGCTGCGTGACGTCGGCCGAGAGCAGGCGCGCGCTCATGCGCGGGTCGACCAGGTGATGTGCGACGATCACCGCGAGTTGCGCGGCGTGCGTCGCGGGCTCGGGGAGGGCCACGGTGGATGCCGCGGCTCGCGCGCTGCCCGGCACGTCGACCACCGCGATGCCCGCGTCGACGCACACGCCGCGCAGCGCGGCCAGCAGGCGCGCATCATCGCTTCGTCGTGCCGAGTGCAGCACGATGCGCGGCGCCGAGGGCGGCAGGTCCGGGTCGACCCGAAGCAGCGCGGGGGCGAGGCGCGCGAGCAGCTCGCGAACACGCGCGGGGTCGACCCCCAAAATCCCCGCCCACACCATCAGCGCCGACTCGGGCATCCCGGCGGTGAGCTCATGCATCAGCCGCAGCTGCCAGGGTTCGACCGGTGAGAGCACCACCGCCGCGTGCAGCCCGAGCTGCAAGGCATCGGCCGAGCGCCACAGTGCCGGGAGCGCGGGATCGAGGCGGAGGATGATCGTCATGGAGGCAGTCTGCGGCCATGCGCCATGCGGCGCGCCACTTTCCACAGCCTCCCGCCGCTGACGCGCGCGTTCGAGCGGCTGTGGACGACGAGTCAGTGCGCGGGGTTCGCGCTACACGGTCGGCTCGGGGTGCGGCCCGTCGGGACCGCCGGCCCCGGCGTCGCCATCAGCTTCCCCGTTCGTATCGCCACCGGCATCCGCGCCACCAGCGCCCGCGCCGGGCTCTTCGATGCCGCCATCGCTCTCGCGTGGACGCTCGTCCTCGCCGGCGAGCAGGCGCGCGATCGCGTCGTCGATCTCGTCGGCGACGGGAGCATCGCCGCGCACTCGCGCCTGCAGGCTCTCGATGATGCGGCCCGGGTCGTCGATGTCGTCCGAGGTCGGCATCAGATCCGGGTAGTCCCAGAGCGTGTCGCGCACCTCGATGCCCACGGCATCCGTGATGGCGCGCCACATCGCGGCCGCCTCGCGCAGTCGCCTGGGGCGCAATTGCAGCCCGACGAGCGAGGAGAACGCCTGCTCGGCGGGCCCACCCGCGGCGCGGCGGCGCCGAACGACTTCGGCGATCGCGTCCGATTTGGGCAGGCGCGCGGTCGCGTCGGCGGTCACGACATCCACCCACCCCTCGATCGTGGCGAGCATGTTCTCCAGGCGGGCAAGCGTCGCCTCCTGCGCCTGCGTGCGGCTGGGCAGCAGCGCCCCGCTCTCGAGCGCGGCGCGCAGCTCCTCCGGCTGCGAGGGGTCGAAACGACTGGCGAGATCCTCGAGGGCATCGGTGTCGATCTGGATGCCGCGGGCGAACTCGGTGATCGACGAGATCACGTGGAGACGGAGCCACTTCGCGTGGCGGAACAGGCGTGCGTGCGCAAGCTCGCGGGCCGCGATGAACAGGGCGATCTGGTCGACGGGGATCTCGAGCCCGGCGCCGAAGTCGGCGAGGTTCTGGGGGAGGACCGCGGCGGTCCCGGTGGGCATCAGCGGGATGCCGACATCGCCGCCGCTGACGACCTCGAGGGAGAGCTGGCCGACGACGTAGCCGAGCTGCGTCGCGAACAGCGAGCCGCCGAGACCACGCATCATGCGGCCGGCGTCCTGCGCCATGTCGCGCATCTGTTCGGGCAGCTGCTCCTGGAGCGATGCCGTCAGCGCGTCGGCGATGCTGGTCGCGACGGGTTCGGCAACCTCCGCCCACACGGGCAGGGTCGCCTCGACCCAGTCGGCTCGGCTGATGGCGGTCGGCTCGGTGGCGAGCTCCGAGATGGTGGTGGCTTCGCTCAGCCACAGCGCGGCAACATTCAGCGCGGCATCGAGCTCGGCGCGCTGCCCATCGCTCACGCTCAGCCCGCCGGCGGAGGCGATGCGCAGCGCCTGCGTCTTGGTGAGCTCCCACGAGAAACCCTCGCCGCTCGAGGTGAACGCACGCTGCATCTGCTGCATGAGCTCACCGAGCATCGCGGGATCGATGTTCATACCCGAGAGCTTGGCAAGCTGCGCTGGGTCGATCCCAGGGATGCCCTGGAGATCGGCCAGGGCACTGGCATCCCCACTCAGGAGCTTTCGGAGGAGCTCCTGGATCCGTTCCTCTGGACTCTTGTCGTCGTCGTTCACGTCAGCCGCCTCCCAGGGTCTTGCCGCTCCTGCCCTCTACGCTAATGGGAGTGGCCTGCAGGATTGCTGGCAGAGGGCCCCTCGCCTTAAGCCGATTGCGAACGGCGCCCGTGCAGGTGGCCCGACACACCGATTCGATGATCTGAAAGGCGGCGCCGTGGCGCTTCTCGACAACGGCAGCGACGCCCCCCTGTTCCCGAATCCGGGGCCGGGGCAGCGCCCCGTGCGCCGTCGCCGGGGCGTGGGTCTTGGCACCACCGCGATCGCCGTGGCGCTGTTGGCCCTGCTGGGGATGTCATTCCTGCCCTCGGGTTCGGTCATCCAGCAGCCCGGCCCGGTGTACGACACCCTCGGCACGGTGCCGAACAGCGAGGGTGAGGAGCTTCCGCTCATCACGGTGACGGGCGCCGAGACCTACCCCACGGCGGGTTCGCTCGATCTCACCACGGTGCAGGTGCGGGGCAACCGCGAGCACATGCCGAGCTGGTTCGAGCTGGTGCTGTCGTGGTTCGATCCCGCTCGCGCGATCGTGCCCGTGGATGCCGTGTTCCCGCCCGAGCAGACCCTCGAGGAGCGCAACGAAGCCAACGCGGTCGACATGGTCAACTCGCAGCAGGACGGCATCGCCGCCGCGCTGCTGGCGCTCGGCTACGACATCGGCACGCAGGTGCGGGTGGTGAGCATCGCGGATGCTTCGCCGTCGGTCGGTCTGCTCGAGGTGGGCGATGTGATCCGCGAGGCCAACGGCGAGCAGCTCGACTCCAACGCCCGCCTGCGCGAGATCATTCAGGAGGGTGCCGGCGCGCCCATGCACCTGGTCGTGGAGCGCGGCGGTGCGCTGCAGGAGGTCGACGTGACGCCGAGCTGGGTGGTCGACAAGGCCGCGCCCGACGGCAGCTGGCGTCTGGGCGTCGGCATCACGCACGACTACGAGTTTCCGATCGACGTCACGATTCAGCTCGACAATGTCGGCGGTCCGAGCGCCGGCCAGATGTTTGCACTCGGCATCATCGACGTGCTCACCCCGGGGGAGCTCAACGGCGGCAGGCAGGTCGCCGGGACGGGGACGATCCGCGCCGACGGCGCCATCGGGCCGATCGGCGGGATCAGGCAGAAGCTGTATGGCGCGCGCGACGCGGGCGCCGAGTTCTTCCTGGCGCCGGCCACGAACTGCGTCGAGGTCGTCGGGCATGTGCCGGATGGGCTGCGGGTGATCGCGGTCGAGAACCTCGAGGATTCGCTGGAGGCGCTCGGCGCACTGCGCGGCGAGGGCGACGTCGACGCACTCGCCAGTTGTGAGACCGTGCTCGCGCGCTGAGGGCATCGCACGAGCGCGCGGCCGAGCGCTCGGGCTATCCACAGACAGCGCGCGCCTAAGATGGTCGAGTGACCACGACGACGACACCGCCCCGGCCGCAGCCTGAATCTCGCACCCGAAAGGTTCTGGCCGTCTCGCTCGGGATTCTTGCGGCGCTCCTGGTTGCATTCTTCTTCGCGGCGAACCTGCTGACCGACTTCCTCTGGTTCGACCAGCTCGGCTTCGAGGAAGTGCTGCTCACGCAGTGGATCGCCCGCATCGTGATGTTCCTGATCGGCTTCCTCGCGATGGCGCTGCCCGTGTGGCTCGCGATCCAGCTGGCCTACCGCACTCGGCCGGTCTACGCACGCCTGAGCTCGCAGCTGGGCCGCTACCAGGAAGCGATCGAGCCCCTGCGTCGCCTCGCGATGTGGGGCATCCCCGTCTTCTTCGGCTTCTTCGCCGGCTTCGCGGCGTCCTCGACCTGGGAGACCACATGGCTGTGGTTCAACGGCGTCTCCACCGACGTCGTCGACCCGCAGTTCGGGCTCGACACCGGGTTCTACATGTTCGCGCTGCCGTTCTACAGCGCGGCGCTCGGCTTCGCCTCGGCGGTGCTGATCGTCTGCCTGCTGGTCACGGCCGTCGTCGCCTACCTCTACGGCGCCGTGCGCGCCGGCCAGCGTGAGCTGCGCATCTCGAAGTCGGCCCGCATTCAGCTCGCGATCATCGCCGGCCTCTACCTCGCCGTACAGGCGGTGAGCCTGTGGCTCGACCGCTACCTGACGCTCGTGCAGACCGGCGAGAGCATGACCGGGGCGACCTACACCGGCGCGAACGCCGTGATTCCCGGGCAGGCGATCCTCGCCGCGATCGCCGCCATCGTCGCCATCCTCTTCTTCATCACGGCCATCATCGGCCGCTGGCGCTTCCCGCTGATCGGTACGGCGCTGCTCGTGATCTCGGCGGTCGTGGTCGGCGTCGGCTACCCGTACATCGTGCAGACCTTCCAGGTGCGCCCGAACGAGTTCGCGTATGAACAGCAGTACATCCAGCGCAACATCGACGCGACGCGCGAGGCGTATGGCGTTGCCGAGATGACGAAGGAGCCGTTCACGCCGGTGGTCGACACCAACGCGGGGACGCTGCGCAACGATGCCGAGACCACGGCCAACATCCGCATCATGGACCCGGCGATCATTCCGCCGACGGTGCGCCAGCAGCAGCAGGTGCGCCCGTACTACGCCTTCGCCGACACGCTCGACGTGGATCGCTACGAGCTCGACGGCAAGGTGCAGGACACCCTGGTCTCGGTGCGCGAGCTCAACCAGCGCGGCCTCAGCTCGGCCACCTGGCAGAACACCGCGGTCGTCTACACGCACGGCTATGGCCTGGTCGCCGCGTACGGCAACCAGCGCTCGAGCGATGGGTACCCGCTCTACCTCGAGGGCAACATCCCCACGAGCGGCACGCTGAGCGACACGGGCAAGTTCGAGCCGCGCGTCTACTTCGGCGAGAACTCGCCGCTGTACTCGATCGTCGGCGCGCCCGAGGGCTCCCCGCCGCTCGAGATGGACTACCCGCGCGGCGAGGAGGGCTCGAGCGAGACGAAGACGACCTTCGACGGCGACGGCGGCCCGCGCATCGGCAACCTGTTCCCGCGTTTGCTGTACTCGCTGAAGTTCCAGTCGACCGACATCCTCCTCTCGGAGTACGTCAACGACGAGTCGCAGATCCTCTACGATCGCGACCCGAAGCTGCGCGTGCAGAAGGCTGCGCCCTACCTCACGCTCGACAACGACCCGTACCCGAGCGTCGTGGACGGTCGCATCGTATGGATCGTCGATGGATACACCACCTCGGCGTCGTACCCGTACTCGAACACCGTCAGCCTGCAGCGCGCGATCGCCGACTCGACGAACGTGACCCCCCGCATCGCGGTCGACAACATCAACTACATCCGCAACTCGGTGAAGGCCACCGTCGACGCGTACGACGGCTCGGTGACGCTGTACGCGTGGGACGAGAACGACCCGGTGCTCGAGGCATGGCAGAAGGTCTACCCGACCACGCTCGAGCCGATCGCCGAGATGTCGGCCGACCTGATGAGCCACGTGCGCTACCCGACGGACCTGTTCAAGGTGCAGCGCTCGATCCTCGGCGAATACCATGTCACCGATGCACAGTCCTTCTACCAGAGCGACAACCGCTGGGTGACCCCGCCGGACCCGCAGATCAAGACCGAGCTGCAGCCCCCGTACTACCTGACCATGCAGATGCCGGGCCAGGAGACGCCGACGTTCTCGATGTTCAGCTCGTTCATCCCGGCCGCGAGCGGCACGGAGACGCGAAACGTGCTGACGGGGTATCTCGCCGTTGACTCCAACGCGGGAGCCGCCGCGGGCGTGAAGAGCAAGGACTACGGCAAGCTGCGCATGCTGGCGCTGGATGCCGATCCGACGGTGCCCGGGCCCGGGCAGGTGCAGAACACGTTCAACTCTGACCAGAATGTGTCGTCGCAGATCAACCTGCTGAAGCAGGGCCAGACCCAGGTGCTCAACGGCAACCTGCTCACGCTGCCGGTCGGCGGCGGCCTGCTGTACGTGCAGCCCGTCTTCGTCCAGTCCTCGGGTGAGACGTCGTTCCCGGCGCTGCGCAAGGTGCTGGTCGCGTTCGGTGAGAAGATCGCCTTCGAAGACACGCTCGATGAGGCGCTCGACGCGCTGTTCGGCGGAGACTCCGGTGCGAGCGCCGGCGACGGCGGGGTCAGCCCGGTCGCGCCGCCCACCGAGCCCGGCGAGACGCCGACGCCTGAGCCCTCGCCCGGCCCGCCCGTCTCGGGGGATGCGATCTCGGTCGCCCTCGAGGAGGCACGCGTGGCGATGGCCGACCGCGACGCGGCACTGAAGGCGGGCGACTTCGCCGCCTTCGGTGAGGCGGATGCCCGACTCACCGCCGCGGTCGAGAAGCTGCTGGCGCTCAACGGCGAATAGACACCACGGCACACGCGAAGGGCGCGGCACAGCACAGCTGTTCCGCGCCCTTCGCGCATGTTCGGGGACCGCGGCGGAGGAACTCGGGCGCCGTGGCGGGGGACCGCGGGTGCCGCAGCAGGGACCCCGTGGGCGCCACATCACGGGCACCGCGGCGCGGGCGGTCTCGCCTAGCGCTGCTTCGCCTCCTGCCGCCGCACGATCTCGTTGATCCAGATCGGCGCGTACGGCGAGGTGCAGTTCGGGGGAGTGGGGTAGTCCTTGAGCACACCGAGTTCTTCGCCGATGTGCAGCGCCCGCGCGCGCAGGCTCGGCTGCGTGATGCCGATCTGCGCGAGCGTGGTGTTCATCTCCCATTGCAGCCGATCCGGGGCCTGCGCCATCCCGCCCTCGATCGTGTCGAGGAGGCCATCCAGGTCGAGCCCGTCCGGGCGCTTGACGACGCGGTCGCTGGTGAGCGCCCAGCCGGCCGCGGCGACCGTGGCGTCGGGGTCCGCGCTCCAGCGCAGCCGCAGCGATTCGGCATGCGGGCTCTTCTTCACGACGTAGTTCACGAGCCAGTCGATCACCTTGGGAGCGCGGGCGTCGCGCAGCATCGCGTCGAGCTCGTCCGCGCTGAACTCCTTCGGCCTGCACACCAGCAGCGCGAGCAGCCGCGTTGCGGTGTCTCCGGTGGCCCACAGCTCGATCGCCAGCTCGTGCTGGGTCTTCAGTCGCTTCGCGATGGCCCGCAGGGCGGCGAGGTTGACGCCGTGATCGTCGCCGTGCCGCTCATTGATCGCGCGCATCTTCGGGTTCTCGAGCGCGGCCAGCTCGGCGGTCAGTTCGGCAACGGTCGACATGCAGGGCTCCTTTGTGGGGTGTCAATTTGCGGGGCGTGAAATTGGGGGCGCGAATTGCGGTGCGTGAATTTGCGGGGCGTGAATTTGCAGGGTGCGAAATTACGGTGCGTGAAATTGCGTGGTGTGGGATGCTGCGCCAGTCGCGGCACCCATCTGCCACGATACTCAGCGGCGCTGGAGGCCGTCCGTGACCACGCGCGCCGTCGCCGCCGGGTCGGGCCGGTGCATGACCGACTCGGGCACGACGACGAGCCGGGCGCCGGGGAGCACAGCGGCGAGCCGATCGGAGGCGGCGAGCAGGAACGGGAACGTCTGCGCGCCGCGCAGCACGGTGGTGGGCGCGGCCACATCGAGCAGCGCGGCGGTGGGTTGCCGCATGCGCAGCGTGAGCCGGGTGTCGTACACGGTCGATTGCGCGAGCGGCGCGAGGGCGGCGAGCTGGCCGTGCTCGCGGGCCGCGTTCACCGCCTCGGCGGGGATCCCGATGGCGTCGCGTTGAAACGTCGCGACGGCATCGATCGCCTGGCCGGCATCGACGAGCTCCTGCAGTCGTTCGGCAAGCTCCGGGCCGAATCCCGTGCCGTCGAAGTCGATCGGCGGCTCCGAGAGGAACAGCGCGCCCGTCGGCACACGGCGGGATGCCGCACACAGCGCGAGCACCGCGCCCGAGGAGTGGCCGAGCACGGCGTCGGCGCCACCTATGGCGTCGATGACGGCCGCCAGGTCGGCGACCTCATCCTCCGGCGTCGAGCCCGCGCGGTCGCCGCTGGCCCCGCGAGCGCGGCGATCCCAGGTGACGGCACGCACGCCCGCCGCAGCGAGTGCCGCCGCCAGCGGCGCCGCATCGGCAGCCGTCGAGAGTGCGCCGTTGACGATCACGACGGTGGGTCCGTCGCCCGTGTCGGTGAACGAGATCGCCGTGCCGTCGGCCGAAATCACGAAGCCCATGCGGTCATCCTGACACGCGGTCCCGGCGGCGAACAGGGCCCTGAACATGCGCGGGGCATGATGAGCGCGGTCCGTCAGGTGGCCGGGCTGCTCGGGATGAGCGTGGCGACACCAACTCCGCAGCAGGATACGAACGTCACATTGTCGGCGAGGGATGAACGTCAAAGCGGACGCCGCGCCTGGCGTTGTGCCGGGCGCAGCGTCCGCTTCGGGGCGCGCTACAGGACCTGGATGTTCGCTGCCTGCATACCCTTGGGGCCGCGCTCGGCGTCGAAAGAGACCTTCTGGTTCTCTTCGAGGCTGCGGTAGCCGCCGCTGTTGATCGCGCTGAAGTGGGCGAACAGATCTGCGGTGCCATCATCGGGTGCGATGAAACCGAAGCCCTTGTCGGCGTTGAACCATTTGACGGTGCCTGTGGCCATGACGTCATTCCTTACATGTCTGGGACCACGGGAGTGATCCGTGTGGCCGCGGCGGCGACGCCGCCGCGGAGTCTGGTGTGCGCCGCATGCAGCTGGGCGCGAGCTCGCAAGAACGGCACGTTCGTACAGCGCCGCGACTGCGGAGCGGGCGTCGGTGAACGACTGCGTGCTCAACAGCGGCTGGCTGTGCGCGTTGTACGCGGTGAAGAGCGAGCCTGAGTCAGCGATGAAGCCGGCGAACTCGCCATGCACACTCGCGACATACACATCTTCGGCGGCGCGACGCCACTGAACGATCGAAGGTGCCACGGACGCAGCAAGAGAAGAAATACAACAACCAATCAAGAAAGTGCTCGCTGCAAGTAATGCAACGGAAGAACAGTGAAATGAATACCCGCCCGGATGAATATCTCGGGCCCGAAGTTGGTCTGGAAGAAAACATCCAGCAGAGACGCAACCTCAATACCTCGATGGCAACACTACAGTACGCAGCCTGAAACCACCAGCTTCGGCCCCTGGCTGGTGGCAACCACGCCGTGCTGCGGCCATCGGTGGTCGTCGTGACGGGCTGATTCGCCGCACGCTGCCGGTCGCGTACCTTGTCAGCGCCCGGAAGCCGAGGTGCGTAACCGGATCGCGCCCTCCTGGACGGTGATCCGTACCCGGGTCACGTGTCCGAAAAGATCGCCATCGAGCTCGATGGCGTGAGGGGTGGCAAATCGTGCCTCGAACACCTTCCCCTGCGTGTAGCTGAGACCGTGGAAGTCGGCTCTCTGACGGGGCACGCGCGAGCGGACACGGAATCTTCGGGCTGCATCATGCAGTGTGAGGCGCGCCCCGATGCGGGCCCAGCTCCAGAACCCAGTCGGGCGTATCGCTATGACATCTAAGAGCCCATCATCGATCACGGCTGAGGGAATGAGCAGCATGTTCCCAGTGAGGGTGCCGCAGTTGCCGACGATGATGGTGTGCGCTCGGGTGCTCCTCACCCGCCCGCGATCAACCCGATAGTCCAGGTGAAACAACTGGTTCGCGATGATCGAGCGAGCGATGGGGGAGACGTAGGCGAGCCATCCCAAGCGCTTCTTGGCCGTCCGAGACGTATGCTCCGCCATCGCCGCATCCAAGCCCATTCCCGCCATGACGAGGAACACGTGTGAGGTGCGCGCACCGTCTTCATGCTCGAGTTCAGCGAGTCCGATGTCGATTGCGCGGTCGCGCCCTGTGAATGCAGCCTCGACCGAAGCCTCCAAGTCCGTCAATGGAACCGAGAGATTTCGCGCCAGCAGGTTCCCCGTGCCAAGAGGGAGGAGCGCAATGGGAACACGGCTTTCGCGGATGGCGTCAACGGCTGCCCGGATCGTGCCGTCTCCGCCCGCGACCAGGACCACGTCGGGGGCAGTGTTGGCGGCATCGAGGGCCGCCTGGCGGCCGGCATCCTCAGCCGCAGTCTCGTGCCAGCTGCTGCGCCGCCAACCCATGAGGCGCTCCTGAGTGGCAACAGCATCACGAAGCCTGAGCAACGGTGCGTGCACAGGGTTGTAGATGATCGCCGCGCGGGCACTGCTCGGGCGGCTCTTCTCCTGTTCCAACGAAACCATTGTGTCCAGTCTGGCGTTCAGGTGGCCGGAAAGTATAGGCAAAGCAAAAGGCTCCTGATCAGTAAATCCCTGATCAGGAGCCTTTTCTCGTTGCGGGGGCAGGATTTGAACCTACGACCTCCGGGTTATGAGGGGCATTTTCTACGTAGGCCATGTAAACGCATGAGAGTTGATTAGGGGTATCTACCTCGTAAAATGGCAACGGG